>NZ_JBISBU010000002.1:0-268166 GCF_044385805.1 Haloferula sp. A504 | reverse complement strand
CCCTCGCCGGCAAGTGCAAGGAGAAGTGCGACGGCGACAAGGAAGATCCCGCCCTCGCCGGCAAGTGCAAGGAGAAGTGCGACGGCGACAAGGAAAAGGAGGAAACCCTTCTTGCCGACAAGTGCAAGAAGTGTGACGGAGACAAGGATGAGGAAACTCTCCTTGCCTGAGCCATCCTGAACCGACCGATCTCTAAAAGCCGCCGGGAAACCGGCGGCTTTCTTATGTGCGGTTCCAGTGGCCGACTCAAATTACCTGTCCCTTAATGGGCGCGTTCCACTTCCGCAGCGACGGTCGCCCGTGCTGCTTCCGGTCAGGCGGCCGGACGGGTCCCACCTCGTGGTCCTGGTGCCATGAACGGTCTCGCTGCCGGTGAGGCGGCCCGAGGCGTCCCGGAACTGCGTCCGGCTGGTACTGCCGGACGCGTGGGTGTTGGCACTACCGGAAAGCCGCCCGCTGGCATCGCGATAGGTGGTGCGGGAGCTGCCGCCCGACGAGCTTGAGGAGGTGGCCGAGCCGGTCATTCTGCCGCTGCCATCGCGGAACTGGGTGCGGCTCGTCCCGCTACTGCTGGTGTGGGTCGTCGCCGTGCCGGTGATTCGCCCCGAGGCGTCGCGGATCACGGCCCGATCGGTCCCGCCCGGGCTCCTGTGGCGTTCGATGGTCTGGACGATGCGCCCGGAGGCATCACGGACCACTTCGCGACAAGTCTGCGCCGACAGTGTGGGCGTCAGGATCCAGGCGAGCAGGGAGGAAAGAACGATCCACTTCATGCCTGTTGAGACTGTCGGCGCACGAATCCCATTCGATCGGGAGGGTGATGGGGCCAGGAGGGATAAAATGGAGCGGCTGATCCTGTTCGGAAGCCGGGCCATTTCCGAGCCCGAGCGGGCCTTTCAACGCTGGCAGCGCAGTTCCCGTCGCAGTGCCTCGATCTGCTGCTGGAGCCTGAGGATCGTCTCGATGGCGGCCCAATTCATCCGGTGCTGTTGACGGAGGATTTCGATGTGCCGCAGGCGGGCGAGCGATTCGGCATCGAAGCGCCATTCCCCGCCATCCTCCGCCACCGGGTCGAGGAGTCCCTTGCGGCAGTAGAAGACGACCTTGCGCTCGGACGAGGCGGTCAGACTCACCACCTCGCGGATCGTGTAGAGGGCGTGGGGGTCGGGTTCGTGGACGTCCGGGTTCATGATTTTCTCGGGTCGAAATTCGAGCGGTCGCGCAGTTGTTTCCACAGATCCCTCTGGTCGTCGGGCACGTGGGGCGGGACGTGGATTTCGATCACCACGTAGAGGTCGCCGGCACCGCCCTTTTTTGGCAGGCCCCGGCCCTTGAGCCGGAGGTGGTCGTCCGCCCCGGTTCCGGGCGGGACCTTCAGCTGGACCGACTCCCCGTTCGGAAGCCGCACGGGCAGGGTGGTGCCCAGCACCGCCTCCCACGGAGCCAAGGCGAGGTCACAGAAGAGATCGGCACCGCGGACCCGGAAGTCGGGGTCGGCGGCCAGCCTCACGACAAGGTAGAGATCGCCGGCCCCGCCGCCATCCATGCCGCGTCCGCCGTGCCCGGGCACCCGCAGGCGTTGGCCGTCGCGGATGCCAGCCGGGATGCGGACCTGCACTTCCTCGACCGATTCCCGGCCGGTTTTCGGATCCACGTGCCGCATGGCGATCGTCCGCATCGCCCCCTGCATGGCCTCGCGCAGGGTGACCATGAGGTCGCCCTCGATGTCGTGTCCGCGCCTCGGACCGCGGCGGGCCCGCCCCGAAGCACCCGCGGCGCCGAAGTCCCCGCCGAATCCCGTGCCTCCGAAGTAGCGCTCGAAGAACTCGCTGAAGCCGGTGCCCTCGAACTGGTAACCGGCTGTCTCCTCGCTCCACCCACCTGCCGGCGGCGGTGGCGGCCCCTGGCGGTTCCACTCCGCCCCGAGTTGGTCGTAGCGCTTGCGCTTCTCCGGGTCGCCGAGCACCTCGTAGGCCTCGTTGATCTCCTTGAAGCGGCTTTCGGCCTCGGGATTGTCCTGAGCCACGTCCGGGTGGAACTTCCTCGCCAGCTTGCGGAAGGCTTTCTTGATCGCAGCGGCATCGGCGTCGCGCGCCACCCCGAGGGTCTCGTAGTAGTCCTTGAAATCCGCCGTCATGCCGGAGCACCAGTCACGCACATGGAGTCCCGGATGTCGATACGTCTGCTCCGTCGCCGCGCATGGAGGGGTGAGGAGCGATTCAGTAGATGCCGATTGTTTCGCGCCGAGACGAGATGAACGCCATGAACCTCGAGATTTTGGATAAACCCTTGGACAAACTCCCCGGAAATCAGCCAGAAAATCGGCTTGGTCGCTTGATTATCAGGCTGGAGGCGGAGGTGGGAATCGAACCCACGAATGGAGGTTTTGCAAACCTCTGCCTTACCACTTGGCTACTCCGCCGTGACGCCCGAAGCGCGGGAGGGGTAGTTACGGCCCCTCGCGATTCCTGTCAATGCCGGGCTTGAGCCTCAAACTGTCGAACGGGATCGGAGCGAATGGGATTGGCAGGCGGCGGATTGGTGGTTTGCTCGGTCCATGGCCGATGCCGTCCGCGAGATCTATTCCCGGCGCCGCTACCCGGCGCTATCCCACCCGGAGACGCACCCGGGGGTGATCGCGGCGACCGCCCGCTGTGGCGGGGTGGTGGCGCCCGCACTGCCGGAGGCCTGCCGGCTCCTCGAGATCGGCTGCGCGTCGGGCCACAACCTGCTGCCGCTCGCCGCCCGCTTTCCGGAGAGCCGCTTCGTCGGGATCGACTTTTCCGACAGCGCCATCCGCAAGGGGCGTCAGCACGCCGAGGCGACGGGTCTCGCCAATGTCACCTTCGAGCACGCGGACGTGACCGAGTGGCGGCCGGAGGCGGAGGATTTCGACTACGTGGTCGCCCACGGGATGCTCTCGTGGGTCGACGACCGGGTGAAGGCCGCGTTGTTCGAGCTGGTGCAGGGTTCCCTCGCGCCGGATGGCATTGCCTGCATCGGCTACAACACGCTGCCGGGCTGGTCGCTGCGGAAAGAGGCGGCGGCGATGGTCAGGGCCCTGCCGGACCTCGGGGCCGACGCCATGGGAGTCATCGGGGAACTTGCCGAAGCCGCCGCAGGCGGGGCAACACCCTATGCCGCCCATCTCGCCGCGATCTATCGCGACATGCAGCGGAAGGGACCGGAGATCGTGGCCTTCGACGACCTCGGGCCGGTGTGCGATCCGCTGCACTTCGGTCAGGTGATCGAGTGGGCGGGCCAGCACGGCCTGCGCTACCTGGGAGAATCGACCTTGTCGGGAAATCTCCCGCCCGGGGTTGACCCGGCCGCTCTGGCCCGGCTCGAGCCGCTGGCGGGGGACCCGTTGCGCTTCCAGCAGACGCTCGACCTGCTCTCCGGTCGGACCCACCGCAGCAGCCTGATGTGTCGCTCGGGCCTGACCCTCGACCCGGCCACGAGTTCTTCGGTGACCCTGCATTTCGCCGCGCGCCTTCTGGTGCGCCCGCTGCCGTCGAAGGCGATTCACGGGGAAATCATCGAGCATTTCCATGCCGCGCTGCACGCGGCCTGGCCATCGGCGATGCCGGTGGCCGGCCTGATGGAAGAGTGTGCCCACCGCCTGGGCCCCCGCTGGGATCCCGCCCGCGGGGCGAAGACGGTCGCGGATTGGCTCTACCGGGCCGCGCGTTTCGGTTGGGTCGAGTTGCGCACCGATGCGATCGAGTTGGATTCGCGGTCGCCGGTCCGGCCGGCTCTTTCGCCGCTGAATCGTCGTTTTGCGAAGGATCGCGATTCACTGGTCGATGTGTTTCACCGGAGCTGCGGCTTTCCGGAGACGCACTGGGGCGTGGTCGAGGCGCTCGACGGATCCCGGTCGGCCGACGAAATCAAGGCACTGGCCCGGGACCAGGCACCGGATCTCGACGTCGGTCCATGGCTCGATCACCTCGCCGGGCGGGGCCTGCTGTGGCCGGGTTGAGGGAAGCTGAGTGGAGAGTTTTTGCCGGTTGGAGCCATCTTGCCGCTGAGGGAGTTCCGAGGGGCTCCGTAAATTTCTGGCTAGACTTTGCGGCTGTGCGCCCGAGCGTGGAGGGACATGAAAGCAACCCTGCTTGGAATCACCACTTCGACCGTGCTCTCGATTGCCCCGCTGCTGGCGGGTGGCGAGGGTTGGACTTCTGACTTCGAGGCCGCGAAAAAGCAGGCCGCCAAGGAGGACAAGAGCCTGCTCATCGATTTCACCGGCTCCGACTGGTGCGGCTGGTGCATCAAGCTCAACGAGGAGGTGTTCCAGCACGCTCCCTTCAAGGAGGGAGTGAAGGACAAGTTCGTGTTGGTGGAACTCGATTACCCCCGGGACAAGTCGAAGCTCTCGGAAAAGGTCCAGAAGCAGAACGAAGAGCTGAAGGACAAGTATGGCATCCGCGGCTTCCCGACGATTCTGCTGACCGATGAAGAAGGGGCTCCCTTCGCCCGGACCGGCTACAAGCAGGGTGGTCCGGAGGCCTATGTGACCCATCTTGACGAACTTCTCGAGAAACGTGCGGTCCGCGACGAGGCGCTTGCCAAGGCGAAGGATCTCGAGGGGCCGGAAAAGGCGAAAGTACTGGTGGACGCGCTCAAGGCAATGTCGCTCGAGGACGAGATGATCGCCACTTTCTACGGGGATCTGGTCGAGCAGATCAAGGCGGCCGATCCGGAAGACGAGTCGGGCTACGTGAAGGGGCTTGAGATGAAGGCGAAGTTCGCGGAGTTTCAAAAGAAGCTGATGAGCTTCGGCCAGAAGCAGGATCACGAGGGTGCGTTGAAGCTCATCGAGGAGACGCTCGCGTCCGGCACTTTCGAGGGCGACACGAAGCAGCAGGTGGTCTTCTTCAAGGCGATGGTGCTGGCCCAGGCGGAGCAGTTCGACGAGGCGGTGCAGGCGATTGACGAGGCCAAGGCGGTTGCCCCCGAGAGTGACACCGCCGCCCGGATGGACCGGATCCGCGGGCAATTGATTCAGGCGCGGGATCAAGCCGCCGCCGCGGACGAGGCCCCCGACGACAAAGACGCGGAGGATTCGACCGAGTCCCAGCCCTGATCCAGCCCGGAAACGCGGGGCGACATGTCTGAGAAGGCGGAAACAGCATCACGCGGATGGGCGTCCCTGAGCGGTGCGCTGGCAAAGCGCCTCGTGCTGCTCGGCCTGGGGGTCGTGTTGATCGCCGGGGCGCTCGTGGTACTGGCGGTGTTCTACGGTTGGTCGCAGTTCGCGCACTCGCTGCCGCCCCTCGATCCCTGGCATCAGGAACAACCGGCGTCGGAGTTCACGGCGTCGGATGAGACGCCGGAGTTCGGATTCGATGACTATCTCGCCCGCGAGGAGAAGGTCTTTGGCGAACTCGATGACTTGATCCAGGGACCCTGGGAGGGTTCCGAGGCGGGCAAGCTCTCCCGCTTCAATCCCGATTCGGTGTGCCGGCCGGGTGTGTATGGAGGCCGGAACTGGAACCGCAGCCTGCTGCGTGAGGCGGTCCGGCCGAAGGGAGGCGTGCTGATGGTGCATGGCCTGAGCGACTCCCCCTACGCGTTCCGAGGCTTGAGTGAGCGCTTTCATCGCGAGGGTTACACCGTGATGGTGCTCCGGGTTCCCGGCCACGGGACCTGTCCCGGTGCGCTGGCCCAGGTCGAGTGGGAGGATTGGGCCGCGGCCGTGCGGGTCGCCGCCCGCGATCTGCGGAAGCGCCTGCCGGATGATGCGCCGATGGTGGTCGCCGGCTTCTCCAATGGCGGGGCGCTCACCGTCCATTACGCGGTCAGCGCGATCGAGGACGACGACCTTCCGGTGCCGGATTCACTGGTGTTGATCTCGCCGATGATCGGCATCACGCCGCTGGCCGAAATCACGCGCTACCACGATTGGATTGCCGGCGTTTCCGGCGACGAACGGGCCCACTGGTCGGCGGTCAATGCCGAGATCGATCCCTACAAGTATGCCTCGTGGCCGATGAATGCGAGTGTCCAGGCCTTCAAGATGACCCAACAGGTGGAGGAGGGGCTGGCCCGCCTCGAACGGAGTGGGAAGATGAAGGAGTTTCCACCGGTCGTCACCGCCATTTCGGCGATCGATGCGACGGTGAAGCTGAGCAACCTGATTGCCGGCCTCTACGGGCGGATCACGAATTCAGGGAGCGAGTTGATCGTCTTCGACGTCAATCGGGCGGCGTGGATGGAGGGGCTGATCCGGGATGACTACGAAAAGGCCTTTCTGCCGCTGTTGGACGATGGTTCGAGAGCCTACGACATCACCCTCGTCAGCAACCGGGCGACGGGCACCGAGTCGCTGATGGAGAGCCGGATCACTGCTTCGGGAAGGACCGACCGGGAGCTGGATCTGACCTGGCCGAGGGAGCTTTTCTCACTGGCGCATGCGGCCCTGCCATTCACCCAGGATGATCCGCTCTACGGACCCAACGACGGGGGCGACAAGGTCCTGCCCCTCGGTGACCTGAGGCTGCGCGGCGAGGCCGGGGTCTTGCGGATCTCCGACGGCCAGATCCTGCGCCTCCGTCACAATCCCTTCTACCCCTACATGGAGGAGCGGATCGTTTCCTGGGTCGGGGATCGCTGAGTCTCGCCGGCGGTGGGCGGTTTCAGGCCGGGGGATGCGCGAGTCGGTCGGCGGCCTCTAGTCCGGTGTGCAATGCCTTCCCGACGCGGCCTTTCCCGACCAGCGAGTCGCCTGCGAAGTCGAGGGAACGACGCCGGGCCTCGGCAAGAAGATCGGGATCGAGGGCAGATCGCGGGTGGGCGTATTTCCAGCGCTGCGAACTCCACCAGGCCGGTGGTTCCAGAGTTTCGCCGAGGAGGCGGGCGGCTTCTTCCGCGGCTTCCTCAACCAGGGACGCCCGGTCATTCTCGAATCGATCCATGCTCCAGTCCGGCGACATCTGGACGACGAGGACCGACTCGTCTTCCGGGACGTGGCCCGGCTTGTCCTCCTCGAAGGAGAGCCAGGAGATCGCGTGACGGCGGTCCGGATTGACCAGCGCGTGGTAGTCGCGCTCGTTCATGATCCGTCGATCGTAGCCGAAGACGAACGTGAACTGGCGATGGTAGGTGCAGCCGGAGAGGAGCGGGGCGAGGTCGCGGGTCGCCACCGATGCGTCCAGCAGTTCGGCCGCCTGCGGTGCGGGCAGGGTGATGAGGATCTTTTCAAAGGGCCCGAAGGTTTTTCCATCCTCATCGAGGCAGGCCCATGCCCCTTCGTGCCCCTCGAGTTTCACAATCCTGGTGGAGCGGACGACCCGGGCCAGCGGAGCGCCCGCCTCGAGGAGCTTGCCGAGCGTGCTGATGCCGTGGCGGTAGTTCCACTTGGTCGCGGAGTTGTGCGAGGGATCCCCCGGGTGGATGTTGCCGTCGCCGTCGAAGACGCGGACGTCGCCGGGGATGGAGACCAGTTCGTCGGTGGGCAGTTGATCGCGGACCAGCCGGGTGACCCGCGGGTCTTCGAGCTTGAAGTAGTTGGCGCCGTGGTCGAAACGGCAGGCTCCGTGGGAGCGGGTCGCCGCGCGGCCCGAGACGCCCCGGCTCTTTTCAATCACCATGCTGGGGACGCCCTGCCTCGACAGTTCCCAGGCAGCCGCCATCCCCGAAACCCCGGCTCCGACGATGCCGATCTGCGGGTGATGGTTGGATTGTTCTACGACCATGCAGATCAGAGTCTCGGAGTCGATCTTGTCAAACGAGCTTCGGATGCGCCGATTTCATGATGGACGCTTAGCATGGAGTTCGTATCAAACTCCATGCTCCGGCCTCTGCTGCTGATTCTTGCGACCGCCCTTTCCGCGCTGCCTGCCGCGGAAAAGCCCAACATCATTCTCGTGATGACCGACGACCAGGGCTACGGCCCGGTCGCCCGTCACGGCCATCCGTGGATTCGGACGCCCCATCTCGACCGATTGCACGACGAGAGCACGCGCTTCAACCGCTTTCTGGTCAGCCCGACCTGCTCGCCCACCCGGGCGGCGATCATGACCGGGCGGCATCCGATGAAGAACGGGATTACCCACACCATCAACGAGCGCGACCGCATGACGCTCGACGCCACGATCCTGCCGCAGGTGCTCAAGTCGGCCGGCTACGCCACCGGCATCTTCGGCAAGTGGCACCTCGGCGACGAGGACCCCTACCAGCCGAACCGGCGTGGTTTCGACGAGGCCTTCATCCACGGGGCCGGCGGCATCGGCCAGGCTTATGCCTGCTCGAATGCCGATGCGCCGAACAACAAGTACTTCGATCCCGTCGTCCGCCACAACGGCAGGTTTGTGAAGACGAAGGGCTTCTGCACGGATGTGTTCTTCACCGCCGCGCTCGGTTGGATCCGAGAGCACAAGGAAGGACCCTTCTTTGCCTACATCTCGACCAATGCGCCGCACGGCCCCTTCATCGCGCCCCCGGAGAACGCGAAGTATTTCACCGACAAGGGCTTCGGCAAAACGCACGCCGGCTTCTACGGCATGGTCGAGAACATCGACGAGAACATGGGCCGGCTGATGGCCAAGCTGAAGGCGTGGGATCTCGAGGAAAACACCATCCTGATCTTCATGTCCGACAACGGAATGACCGGCAACGGCGCCGGAAAATCGAAGGGCGAGCTGGCGCCCGGACACGAGTGGTTCAATGCCGGGATGAAGGGTCTCAAGGGCAGTCCGGACGAAGGTGGGGTGCGGGTGCCCTTCTTCATTCGCTGGCCCGGGAAAGCGCCGGGCGGGCGGGAGATCGATACGCTGGCGGCCCACATCGACATCCTGCCGACCCTGGCTGCGATCGCCGGGGCCCACCTGCCGGAGGGGCAGGTCGAGGGGCGCAACCTCTGGCCCCTCATCAAGGACGACAAACGGGCGTGGCCGGATCGCCATCTCTTCACCCACGTCGCCCGCTGGCCGGTGGGTGCCGAGCCCAATGACTTTCAGTGGAAGAACTTCGCGGTGCGCAACCAGCGCTTCCGGTTGGTTGGCCGCGAACAGCTCTTCGACATGGAGAAGGATCCCGGACAGACCACCAACGTCATCCAGGACCATCCCGATGTTGTCGAAGGCATGCTGAGTGCCTACGAGCGATTCTGGAAGGAGGCCCGGCCCCTGATGGTCAACGAGAAGGTGCCGATGTCGAAGACCCGGCCCTATCACGTGGCGTATCGCAAGCAGGAGCAGGCGGGAGGCATTCCGGATTGGAAGGCTCCTGACGGCCTTTGAGTCCCGTGCTGCGGTCTCAAGGTCGAAGGTCTGAAAGTCGAAAGTCTGAGTGATCGACGCGCTCTGAGTTCTCTGAACCGCTTGATCCAAAGGACTTTCGACCTTGGACTTTCAGACCTTTGACCGCTTCACCCTGAGTGGCGTCCATCCTCAACAATCTGCTCAAGGAGGCTCCACCTCCGGCTTACTCGTCGGTTGCGTAGGTCGACCAGAACTCCTTCCCCTGGTCCGCACGTCCGAAGGACGAGGTGCCGTCATTCAGGCGCACACGCTCTTTTTCCAGGAGCTCGCGCAGGCGGGCGAGGGTCTTGGCGTGGGCGGGATCGTCGGCGAGATTGTCGAGTTCATGCGGATCCTCCTTCAGGTCGAAAAGCTGGGTGTGGCGTGAGCCGTCGACGGCATACTCGATGAGCTTGTGGCGTTCGTCCCGCACCGCCCGGTGCCATTGCATGAAGGCGAAGGACAAGTGGTCCCGGTGGGTGGCCTCGGCGTCGGTGATCACCGGCTTGAGGCTCTTGTATTCGACGTTTTCCGGGATCTCCACTCCGGCCATCTCGCAGAGTGTCGGGAAGATGTCGTAGATGTAGCAGAGCTGGTCGCGGGTTTCCCCGGCCGGGATTCCCGGTCCACTGATGATGAAGGGCACCTTCACCGAGTGCTCGTAGACGTTCTGCTTGCCCATCAGCCCGTGGCTGCCGAGGGCCAGGCCATTGTCCGAGCTGAAGACGATGAGGGTGTTGGCCGCGTGGCCGCTCTCCTCGAGGGCCTCGAGGATGCGCCCGATCTGGGCGTCGGTGTGAGTCACCAGCGCGTAGTAGCGGGCCAGGCGCTCGAGGACCTTGTCCTCGCTCCGGGGGAGCTTCATCAACTTCTCGTCGCGGATGTTGTGGACGCCCGCATCGAAGGGGTGCCTGGGCCTGAAGTTGGCGGGGAGTTTCATGTCCCCCGCCTCGTACTTCGCGAGGAACTCCTCCGGGCAGTTGAGGGGATCGTGGGGTGTCATGAACGACACGTAGGCGAAGAAGGGTTCGTCGAGGTCCTTGCGGCTGTTGAGAAACTCCACGCAGGCGTCCGCGAAGTGCTCGGCATTGAAGCGGCCGTCGGGCTCCAGCTTGATCTTTTCGCCGTCGGGCGAGAGGTTGAAAAGCGGTGTGCGGTTCTGGCCGCGATGACCGCCGCGATCGTAGAGCCGGCTGCCGGTGCTGAACGAACGGCTGAAGTGGCCGTTTTTGCCGAATCCCGGATCGTTCTTGCCCGTGGCGAAGGTCGTGTAGCCGCGCTGCCGGAAGGCCTGGGTCAGCGTGGTGTCCGTTTCAGCGATCTCGAAGTCCCACAGGCCCTGGCTCTCGAGGTTCCACAAGGTGCGGCCGCTGAAAAGGCAGGCGCGCGACGGGGTGCACACGGCCATCGAGCTCGCACCCATGATGTAGGCGTTGGTGAAACTCAGGCCGCCGTTCACCAAGCGGTCGATGTGGGGCGTCTGGATGCGTTCGTTGCCCAGAGCCTGGATCGTGTCGTGGCGCTGGTCGTCGGTGAAGAGAAAGAGCACGTTCGGGCGCTTCGGCGCAGCCGTGGCGATGGCGGCCGTCAGGAGTGTGAGAAGAGTAGCGAGCCGGGAAATCATGTGGTGGCGGGAGCATCGCCGCGCGTGCGGGCAGTCTCAAGGTCCAAGGTCGGAAAGTCCCACCGTCGCCTCCCGGCTATGGCGGGCAGGCGAAAGTCTGAGCAGCCTTCCCTCTCTGGCTGCTTGGAGGCCTCTTCGAGAGGGTGCATGGCTGAACGCGGTGGAGCTTTCATCGCGTCCAGCAGACGTCTGGAGATGTGGCCGGGGCTTCCAGCCCCGTCGCCCATTGTTGGTTCGAACCCGGCGACGGGCCTGGAAGGCCCGGCCACATCCGCTTGCCAGCCGCTTTTACCTGCACCCCGGCGAGAAAGGAGATCCCGACCTTTGGACTTGTGACCGCGGACAAACAGAAAGCCACATTCCGGCGAAGGGATGATCGACCGGCGGGCGTATCGTTGCCCGATGAAACATCTCTTGCTCTGCCTCCTGTTCCCGGTCTTGGCCCATGCCGACAGCCACCTCTTCATCCTTTCCGGCCAGTCCAACATGGCCGGGCTTGATCCGGCGATTTCCTTCACTCCCACGGTCGAGAAGGCCTTTGGCGCGGAGAACGTGGTGGTCGTGAAGTCGGCCCAGGGAGGCCAGCCCATCCGCCGCTGGTACAAGGAATGGAAGCCGGCGGAAAGTCCGGTGCCCGAGGGCAATTTAGGGGATCTCTACGACAAGCTGATGGAGGCGGTCGAAAAGGCCGCGGGCGACCGGGAGTTCGACACCGTGACCTTTGTCTGGATGCAGGGGGAGCGGGATGCCAGGGAGGGCCATGGCGGGGTCTACGGCGACAGCTTCAAGGGGCTGATCGGACAGCTTTCCAAGGACCTCAAGCGCGACGACATCCACTTCGTCATCGGCCGGCTCAGCGACTTCGACATGGAGGACCAGCGCTACCCGCACTGGACCAAGGTCCGCGACGTGCAGGTGGCGGTGGCCGAGTCGTCACCCCGCGGTGCCTGGGTGGATACCGATGACCTGAATGACAAACCCGCCAAGGGTGGCGAGGGCACCCGCAACGACCTTCACTACACCAAGGAAGGCTACCGCATCCTCGGCGAGCGCTTTGCCGAGGCGGCGATCAAGCTGATCCGGGAGTGATCGTTGCGGTCGGAACGGCAGTCTTGGGTTCTGCATTGGATGGAACCGCAAAGACGCAAAGCAAATGGAGTTCAAGCTCACCGCTCCCTTCTTGCGCCTTGACCTTGCAAAAAATCGCTCCGGCCATTCTACCAGCCGATTCTGTTCATTGGTATCGGGCCACCCGATCTGCGGCAGAATTGATTGTGGGCCTCAAGCGACGTCCAGAGGATTCCAGACCTTTGCAAATCCTAAGCCCTCGAAGTCTCTTGTGTTCGTGGTGGCGAAGTCGGTGACGCCATGATCCAACAGGGTCAGGGCCGTCCGCAGATCGTAGAGGCGCCGGTAGGCGAAGCCACTTTCCGAGGCAATCCGCCACATCCTGTCGTGGAGTTCCCGGCTGTTCTGGGGAAATCCGACCAGCATCCAGCGGGGATGACTGCGGTAGGAATCGACCAAGGCTGCCGCCGCCCGGGCATCGAGTGGACCCGATCGCGCGGTGACCGGGTTCCCTGCGAGCCGATACAACTCGGCCAGCACGAACTCGGAAATGGCGACCTGCTCCGAGCCGCCCTGCGATGCCAGCCATTCGTAGGCCCTGCCATGAAACGGCGAATCGATGTTGAACGCGTGGAAGAGGATGTTGGTGTCGATGGAGATCATCTCTCGACGGCATTCTGCTCGGTGCTCCCTTCCTGCGCCACGGACTTGAGTTTCTCCTCGGAGAATCCTGCCCAGCCCAGCGCCTGCGGCTGCGGCGGAGCCCAGGGCGTGGCCTTCTCCTTCGAATTCAAGACCATCACCATGTGTTCCAGGCCCCGCCGGGCCAGCTCGGCCATGGACAATTCGCGGGCCTCACAGAGTTGCTTTGCCTCGCGATACAAGCTCTCCGGGAGTTGGATCTGCGTGCGGATCATGTCGACAAAATGACATCATCTTTTGTGATGTCAAAGAGTTGTCGCGAGCACCGCGCCTCTGAATGGGGAGCCCGCCATCGAGAGTCTCGGACCGCCACTCGCGATTTTCAGGCGGGGCGCTGCGCGAGTGGGCCCGCGCGGTCCTCCTGAAAAAAAAGCCGGCCCCTGAATGGGACCGGCGGTGTTTCAGAGCTTGCCAGAAATCAACGCCGGCGGCGGAGAAGACCGGCTGAGCCGAGCAAAAGCAGAACGAGGCTGCTGGGCTCGGGGATCTGGCCGACGGTGAAGTTGATGTCGTCCGAGTAGGCCCACTGGTGAACCTTGCCGACCGCTCCGTCAATGTCAGGGCCGTTGGGATCCAAGGTGACCTGCATCCAGCCGTATTGGGTTCCGGAGGCCGTTTCGAGAGTGAAGGCAATGTAGCCGGGAGTGCCGTCGGTGGCGAAGCTGGAATACTGTGACGGCAGGCTCCCATCGACGCTGCTGAAAAGGCTGTCGGGGTCGCTGTTGCTCGGCGTTCCGGAGCCTCCGTAGCTGTTCAGGCCGAGGGCCTGCGAGACGTTGGACGCGATGTTCGTGCCCTCCTCGACATTGAGGATCTGGGATCCTCCCACCCCCGGGCTTTCGACGAAGGGATTGAAGGTCGGACTGTAGGCGATGCCGATGCCGCCGAAGAAGAAATTGATGTCCCAGTCGGTGGGCTGGTCGTAGCCGATCGCATAGGAGTCAAAATTGACCTCGGCGGGGTCGTCGTTGGACGGCTCGGTGGGGTTTCCCGCTGGGCTGGTGGCCGCGAGGTCGAGGTAGACCCCGTTGAAGCTGGTCGGGATGCCTATATCGACCACCCCGCTCCAGGTTACCGCCGCCCGGGCGCCACCCGCCCCCAGCAGCAGACCGGCTGCCAGTAGCGGGGCGGTGAAGAAGTTCCGCAGGGAATTCATGGGAGTGTTTGGGGTAACAGCCAAGGATTACTCAGTAGGGGGCGGGGGAGACAAGCCATTCCTGTGGCTCGATTCATGGAGTGGGCAGGCTCACATCGACACGGAAGAACCGGGCCTTTTTCTGGGGCGTGCCATCGAGCCACCATGGGTAGTCGATTTCAATCACCTCGTAGGTGGCATCCTCCGCCACCGTCGTGGGGTTGAGGCCCGCCACCCAGCTGGGAGCGGGAACCGTGTCGCTCGACTGCCAGTCGTTCAGCTGCGAGCTGAATTGCAAGGCATAGAGCGCACCGCCGTCTTTTCGTTGAACGTAGCGGGCCTTGAACTCCACCCCGTTCACCGAATAGACCGGATCAGAGATGGTGGGGGTGCCGCCGGTGAAGGTTGGCGGGGTTCCCGGGGTGACGGTCAGCGGACCACCAGAGCCCGAATCGGTCGGGTCGGTGCCGAAGGCGAACTCGAGGAGGTTGCTCAGCCCATCGGTGTCGAAGTCCAAGGTCGGATCGCTCACGTCGTCGGGCTGGTAGCTGTCGGCCCAGGTGTCGTAGGGGGAGCCGCCACCAGTGGTCACACTGAGATGGACATTGTCGAAGAAGACGCCGCGTTCCTGGCCACTACTGTCGATGCGCAACGCGATCGGTTCGCCTTCCGTGCCGCTGGTAAAGGCGCTGGCAGGGATGGTGAAGGTGAAACTGGTATTGGGATCATCCTGGTAACTGCTGCCAACAAGATCCGCAGAGAGCGGGATGGCTGTCTTCTCGGGTCCAGTCATGTTCTCGCCCGGAGCCCAAAGAATGGTACCATCCTGCTGACGCAGACTTGGGCGGATGTAACGCTGCTTGTCACCATTCCAGCTCTGGGGGCTCGCATTCAGGGTTAGTGTGAAGACATCGTCCGAAGCCCAGTTGTGGTCGATATCAATCTCGATTTCGGCGCTAGTGTATTCAAATTGAATCGCGTAGTTGTCGCCGGGCACGGCAAGGTCCGTGTCGGTACGCACACCGTCACCGGTCGCTTTCTGGGTCTTGACGTTAGCCGACTGGAATAGCTGCCAGTCACCCAGATCCGGGTTGTTTTGATTATCGCTGAATAGCGGATCCTGGAAGCGGGTAATGTAGAGTGTGCCCGCAGGTTCGGTTGGGGTAGTTGCACTCTGTTGTGTGGAGGCAGAACCTTCATTCAAAGCCGGCGACGTATCGCGGGCCATCACCTCAAAGGTGTAGGCGGTGTCCGGATCGAGATCCTTCTGCGTCCAGGCGGGGCTGTTCAGCCAGCCGCTGTCGGTTCCATTGGTCACGTTGATGAATTTATACTGCACGCCGGATGGGTCGCTGACCGTGTTCGCCTTCATGTGAATGGAGCGGTAGTCGGCAACCTCGGGGAGGACGTTCCAAGTTGGGGCTGCGGGAGGCGTGAGGTCTTCCGGTGCGGTGGTCGCGCTCTCTGCGGCCGAGGTGCCCGATTCGTTCTGATTGGGCGACTTGTCCCGCGTCTTCACGGTGTAAGTGTAGGTGGTGTCGAAATCGAGGTCGGTCTCCGCCCATTCGCGGCTGTCCTGCCAGCCGCTGTTGGTGCCGCGGGTTGTGTTCTCGAAGTAGTATTCCACTCCATAGAGGTCACCCGGATCACGAACGCTGTTGGCTCTCATGCTGATGTCCTTGAAGTTCGAGACCGTGGGCACGATGTCCCAGGTCGGAGTGGCCGGCGGGGTGTTGTCCGCGGGAAGAGGCCCTTGAACAAGGGTGACCTTGTTAATGTAAAGGCCGCGCTGGCCGCTGCTGTCGATTCGAAGTTGAAGCTGCTCACCCGGCGTTCCCGCGGTGAAGGTGCTGGCATCGATCTCCCAGAACCAGATGAGTTCGGAGGTGTAATCGCTCAGTGAACCCATGTAACTGTCGTACAGCGGGACGGCCGTCTCAGGCCCCTGGGCCGTTGACCAAATTACAGTGCTGTCGCTGCTCTGGCGGAGTTCCGGGCGGATGTAGCGCTGGTTTTGCCCGCTCCACGACATCGGGCTTGCCTCGACCCTCAGATAGTAGACGTCGGTCGCCCCCCAGTTGTGGGAAGTGTCGTAGTCGAGCTCGCTGGAGGTCTGCTCCTGCTGGATGACCTGGTTACGGCCGTGGGAGTCCGTGACGGACGAATCGCTGGGGACGTCTCCCTGATTCACGTCATTCCTCGCCTTGGCACCACCGCCGAAGCTCCAGCCGGGGAAGTCGGTGCCGGTTACCTGGGTTCCGTCGCTGATGATCGGATCGGTTTGCCAGTCCTCGTCAACAAGGGTCGTCTGACCGGATGCGATGGCGAGCAGAAGCGAAGCGAATGCAGCGAGTGCGGGGATTCGTGGGAATCGGGCTTTCATGTTGGTTGGGTTCGATTGGGGTCTCCGGTGGGTCCGATAAAAATTTTCACATTGCCACCCGTCAGAATGCATATTGGATTTCACTACACAAGTGGATTTGGAGCGCTTATGAAAAGCGAAGTGTCGAGGGGCCGGGATGGACGCTTGGGCGGCGTGAGATGCCCTCGCAACGTGGGTCACTTCGTCCGATTCTTGAGCACCAGCAGCGCGCGGCCCTTTTCGGCCATGGCCTCCATCAGGCGCGGTTGGTCGATCGCGAGGCCGGCGGGAACGTAGCCGCCGCCAAGGACGAGATCCTTGTCGCCATCGCCATCGAGGTCGCCCGCTTCGATCGTCATCCAGCGGTCGGTCCGGGGAATCTCGAAGGAGCGCGGGGTGAAGCGCGTTTGCCCCTCGTTCTGGAGATAGACGAAGCTCTCGGGTTTCTCGCTGCTGAAGTCGGGATTGAAGGCGACTGCCGCAATGTCCGGATCGCCATCCAAGTCGAAGTCCTCGACCGCCACGCCGTAGGCGCCGTACATCGGGTAGAAGAAGGCCTCGACGAAGTTCAGGCCGCCCTCGTTGAGGTAGAGCCGGATGCCGTGGTCGCGCTTGAGGGTGTTGTAGGGATCGGAGTCGACGTTGTCGCCGTTGACGGTCAGGACGTCGAGGTTGCCGTCGCCTTCGAAGTCGACCCAGGCGAAGCGGACGTAGCCGAAGGATGCGTTTTTCTCTACAAGGGTCTTCCGCTCGAACTCGCCGTCACCCTGATTGAGGAAAAGACTGAGGTTCTCACGGGTGCCACCGAACAGAACCGCGACGTCGGGGCGGCCGTCGTCATCGAAGTCCGCGACATGGCAGTCGACCGCACCGGGCTCGGTGGTCAGTTGGATTTCGGGCTCCGGTTCGAACTGCCAGCCGTTGGGCTTTCGCGGGTGGATGTCCACGCTGCCGGTGCCGAAGCCGAAGTTGGCGACGACGATTTCGGTCCTGCCATCGCCGTCGAAGTCGCCGAAGTCCATGTCAGCCGGGCGGTGTAGGTTCTCGAGGGCCATGCCACGGGGCACGTAGCCGTCGTCGCGGCGCAAGCCGTAGGAGATTTTGCCGTATAAAATGCCAGGCAAACAGTCGGCAAATGGGCCGCTATCCCCGATGGAATAGGCGGATGCGGTTGGATTGCGGCAAGGCGGACCGGGCGGAACAGGATGCCAAGCATCCCGCCCAGGATACTACCGGTAGCCCTCGACCGTGAGGCCCTCGATGCGCTCGAAGTGGCGGAGCTTGTCGCTGACGAGGGGAATGCCGCCGGCGACTGCGGTAGCGGCGATCAGCACATCGAAGTCGCCGATCATTTCGCCGCGGCGCCGAAGCTCGCGGCGAATCCGACTGCCTGCAAGGACGACGGATGCCGTCACATCGAGTTGGAGAAAGGGAGCGAGGAGGCGCTTACCGTCTCCCGGGTGGGCGTAGCCTTCGAGGAACTTGAGGACCGTGACCGTCGGGATGCAGAATTCCCCGCTCGCCGGGCGATCGAGGAAGCCCGGCCTCGCCGCGGCTCCACTCCCGCCGCAGATCGATGAGGAAGTTGGTGTCGAGCAGCTTCACGACGCTTCGTCCCAGTGGGATTCGCTGGCGGGCCGATCCGGATGGGCCTCTTTCCAGTTCCGGCATCCATGGGAGGGACTGCTTTGACAACGGGCCTGGAAGGCCCGGTCACGGCCTGCGGCTGCCAGCTTTGCCGAGGCTCCGGCGAGCCAAGGGAAGCCACAGCCACGGCCTGCCGCTGGAAGCGTCGGCGACGCCTGCGTCGATGCGCGCATCATTCCCACTCGAAGGCCAGCGTCTCGCAATAAAATGCCAGGCAAACAGTCGGGGATCAGGACCCCGGCCTTGCCTGCGCCCTTGTCGGGTCTTGATGATCGATGACCTGCCAGGCATGCGGTTCAGGCGGGTGGGCTGCTTCGGTTGCCATGGAGCGTGTGCTCGCCTTAGCTCCTAAACATTTTGCATTACGATGTGTTTTGCATCATGATGCTTGTCATGAGGACGACGGTGGATATTCCCGAAGGCCTGTTGCGGCGGGTGCGGGCTCAGGCGGCGCTGGATGGGCGCAAGCTGAAGGATGTGGTGAATGAAGCCCTGCGTCGGCACTTGGGTCTGGCCGAGAACGGGACCGATGCGGCCCCGGAGTTGCCTGCGCGGGTGGGAATCGAGCGGGCGGGCCGCTTTGTCGTGCCGGTGGTCCGCTCCGCACGGCCGGGCGAGGCGGTCATCGCCCTCGAGAAATTGAAGGAACTGGAGGATGACGAGCAGCGGCATGGCGAGATTTTTGGACGTTAACGTGTGGCTCCCGCTGGTGTGGGACGGTCACATCGCAGCGGCGGCCGCGCGGGCCTGGGTGGCCGGCGGGGAGGAGGATCTGGTGCTGTGCCGGGTGACGCAGTTGGCGCTGCTGCGGCACCTGACCAATCCCGTGATCCTCGGAGCCGATGTCCTGAGCAACCGCGAGGCGGCGAGCTTGGTGGTGCACCTGCAACGGCAGGAGGGGATTCTGTTCGAGGCGGAGCCGACGGGATTGGGGGATCTTTTCCCGGCGGCAGGGGAATCGCCCGAGCCACACGGTCTTTGGTGGACGGATGCCTATCTGGCGGCCTTCGCCATCGCGGCGAAGCACGAGCTGGCGACCTTCGATCGAGGGTTCGGCCGCTACGAGACCCACGGACTGCGCTGGAGCCTGTTGGAGGTCGCTGGTGGTTCGGGGTCGGCCAGGTGAGGGTCAGGGGAACTGCGGCTTCCCACTCCGCCAAGGCTACGAGGGCCAAGGCAAGTGTCAGTGTCGCCGGGTGGCATCATTCCCATTCGAAGGCAATGACCTCCGGATTTCCGCGGGTCATGGCGGCGGGAATGACGATTTCGAGAATCTCGGTGGTCTGCTGGATGCTGGGTGAGTCTTTGGGAGCCTCCGCGTCCTTGAGAAAGTCCGCGTCCCAGCCGCGGCCGAGATCGAGGCCGCCTTCCACAGGGCCGGAGGTCACGATTGCCGGATCATCCAGCGTGACGCCGAGACCGACCGACCCGTTGGCGATGCGGAACTGGGTGGAGGTGACGGCTTCGCCTTCCTTCTTGTGGAAACGGATGGAGAGCTTCGATGGCCACTTCGCGGCACCCCGCACGAGCACGCCGCGGCCCTTGCTGTAGGGGGAACGGATGGTGACGGATGCCTCGTCCGCCGCGCTGTCGATCCGGGCGGTGTCCTGCATGCCGCGGCCGCGGCCCTTGAGCGAGATGCGGAAGGGCGGGGGATTCTCCGGTTCGACGAAGCGGCCATCCTGCCACAGCGCGTGGACCGACATGCCGTGGTAGGCACGGGCGAGGACGGCGATGTTGCGGTCGTCGCCGCTGAGCTCGAAGACCTGGCGCGAGAAGATCTTGTCGAGGGGCACGAGGCCATCGTTGTTGCGCGGGGCGGTGAAGCCGTAGAGCCCGATACCGGCCTCCATCGCCTCGGGCACCGCGACCGAGGCGTCCTGGCCGTTCCACAGCGCCATGCAGGTGATCATCCGGGTGTCCTCGCCGACCATCGGCTCGACCTTGCGGATCGCCTCGACGCTGCCGGCCTCGTTCATCAGCCAGTCGGCCTCCCGGTACATGTCCGAATTGACGACGTGCGGGTGGTTGATGTGGTTGACGGTCAGCCATATCTTGCAGTCGGGGTTCGCGTCCTTGGCGGCCTTGCGGATGGCCTTCCAGCAGCGGTCGATGGCCTTGCGGCTGTAGGCGGTGTCCTGGGCCGGAGTCAGCTTGTCCTCGCCGGGAAAGGGTTCGCCCATGAGTTGCTGGTAGAGCTTCTTTTCGCAGTCGAGCCACTTGCCTTCGGTGGATTGGCGTTTCGGCATCCACACCCAGTCGATCATGAAGCCGTCGATGCCGGTCCGCTTGACCGCGTCGCCGATCGATTTCGAGAGGAAGTCGAGATACTCGTCAGTGTAGGGGATGTGGTAGGTGGTCGGGCTGCCGTAGCTCTGCTCGGGGTGCAGCTCGGCCCAGCGGGGATTGGAGGCGATGCAGAAGTAGCCGAAGACCTGCATGCCCTCGGCGTGGCCGAGCTTGACGACCTCGGGGAGGAAGTCGTGCTTCAGGCCGGGTTGCTCCGGCACGAAGCCGTCCTTATACCAGGCGTAGCCATTGGTGGAGACGCAGAAGGTCTGGATCACGTTGGCGCCGATGGTCTTGTACCACTCGACGTGGGCGGCGGGGTCGGCGCCCGCCCATTGACCCGGTTTGGCGAAGGGTTTGCCGCGGCGGTTCGTCGGGACCCAGTTGAAGTCGAGGCAGTAGGCCTTGATGGTTTCGGGTTCGTCGGGTGTCGCGGCGGGGGCATGGCCTGTGGGAAGAAGCAGCGCGAGGGCGAGCAGGGTGCGGCGGAGGGTCATGGCAGGGATACGTGTGGACCGGGAGAGTCCTTCATGGAACGCGGGTGGCTGCGGCATCCTTGCCGCAGGCCGTCTTGGTGGCTTTCAGCCGCCTCGTCAGGAATCCTGCCGCTGCTTCCTTCGCCAAGGCTTCGGCGTGCGAAGGGAGGCCGCGGTCATGGACTGCGGGGAGGACTCCACGGCCGGAATGGACTCCGCGGCTGGAAGCCACGGTCACGATCCTGCGGCTGCCGCCTTCGCCGAGGCTCCGGCGAGACAAGGGAAGCCGCAGCCACGGCCTGCCGCTGGAAGCGTCAGCCACGGACAGGAATGCGGATTGCACATTCCCGGACGATGAGAAAGATCCCCTCATGAAATTGCGCAAAGCCGTGGTGACGGCGGCCAGTCCGGCCGAGTCGCACCTGCCGCTCCAGACCTTGGTCGATCCGGAGGGGATGTCCCGTCCGGCCCTTGAAATTCTACTGGATGACCTTTTTGCCGCCGGTCTCGAAGAAGCGGCGGTGGTGATCTGCCCGGGAACCCGGGACGCGTATCTCCGGGCGGCGGGCCCCCATGGCGAGCGACTGACGCTGATCGAGCAGGCCGAGCCCCGGGGATATGGCCATGCCGTCTGGATGGCCCGAAATTTCACCGCGGACGACCCTTTCGTGCTGCTGGTGGGCGACCACCTTTTCCAAAGCCGCCGGGAGACTTCCTGCGTGGCGCAGCTTCTCGCCGTCGCCGCGACCCACACGGGCTGTGTGTCCGGCGTGCAGCCGACGCATGAAAGCCAGCTGCACCTTTACGGCACGATCGGCGGGCGGCGGGTGCCGGCCTCGCCCTCGATCATCGAGGTCGCCAACATGGTCGAGAAACCGACCCCCACCCTGGCCGAGCAGGAGCTGTTCGTCTCCGGCCTGCGGGCGGGGAACTACTACTGCTTTTTCGGCATCCACGCGCTGACCCCGGCGGTGATGGAGCGCCTCGACCGGCAGGTGGCGGCCCTTTCGGAAGGTGAGACGCTGGGGTTGACCCCGACGCTTGCGGAGCTCGCCCGCTCCGAGAAATACCTCGCCGTCGAGATCGACGGCCAGCGTTTCAACATCGGCGAACGCTACGGACTCCTGCGGGCGCAGTTGTCGCTGGCGCTCGCCGGTCCGCACCGGGACGAGATTCTGACCATGCTGATCGAGACGACGGCCAATTCGCGGGCATGAGTTCATCGTCATCATCTTCGAAGTCGCGCCTGGTCGGGATCATCACGACCGGCGACCCGTCGCGGCGCGACACCGATCTCGCCGAAGTGTGCCGGGAACTCGATGCCGGGGGGCTGCTCGCCGAGTGCGCCGAGCTGGATGCCTTTCGGCGCGACGCGGAGAATCTCTACGAGCGGGTCCGGGCCTTGTTCTTCCTCTACGCCATCCACCGTTTCCACCTGCCGCCGAAATTGCCGGCGGGAAAAGTCGGGCGGATTCCCTTCGCGGCCTACGAGTACCTCCTGAGGCGGCGGTTTGCCGAGGCCATTGACGGCTTCCTGGAGGCGGTCGCCGCCGAGGGCCCGGGCGATGCGCTGTCGTCGGCCCTGGCTTCGGCCTACCACGAACTGGCCTTCCAGACGCTCGCCGACCAGGTGCGCCGATCGGTGCGCACGGTGCGCGGCAACCAGTGGATGTTCCGCATGGGTCACCCGGCGGACCATCCGCTGAAGATGCGCAGGGAAATGCTGGAGCCGGGAGCGGGCGGGCATCCCGTGCTGCGCGAGCGGACGCCGGTGCGGATGGATCTTTCCCACAGCGGCTGGTCGGACATCTTCTTCCTCGGCATGGACTACCCCGAGGGGGCGCGGGTGCTGAATGTCTCCGTCGATCTCGGCGTGCATGGCCGGGATCAGGAAACCAAGCCGCCGGTCGAGGCCTACCTGCGCGTGATCGACGAGCCGGTGATCGTGCTGCATTCGGTCGATCTGAAGGCGACGGCGCGGATCGACAATCTCGGCGAGGTCTTCGACTTTGCGAAGGACTACCTCGGCCTGCTCAAGGCGGCGGTGATCGCGGCGGGCATCGTGCCGCCGGGCATCGAGGGCAGCGGCAAGCGCCTGGAGCGCCTGCTCGAGCGTCTCGTCGGCAAGGGCCGCGGGATCGAGCTGGTGTCATCGGTCAACGACATCCCGAAGGGGTCACGTCTGGCCGTTTCGACCAACCTGCTCGCGGCGCTCATCGGGGTGCTGATGCGGGCCACCGGCCAGACGCGCTCGCTGACCGGTCCGCTCGAGGAAAGCGAGCGCCGGCTGGTGCTGGCGCGGGCGATTCTCGGCGAGTGGATCGGCGGCTCGGGCGGCGGCTGGCAGGATTCGGGCGGCGTGTGGCCGGGGATCAAGCTGATCACCGGCGAGACCGCCGGCGAGGATGATCCCGAGTTCGGCATTTCCCGCGGGCGCTTGATGCCCTCGCACCATGTTTTCGACGAGAATGAGATTCCCGACAGCGCCCGCCGCGCGCTGCAGGATTCGTTGGTGCTGGTTCACGGCGGCATGGCCCAGAACGTCGGCCCCATCCTCGAGATGGTCACCGAGAAATACCTGCTCCGCTCCGGCAAGGAGTGGAGCGGCCGGCAGGAGGCGCTCGAGCTGTTGGAGGAGCTGATCGATGCGCTGAAGCGTGGCGACATCCGCACCTTGGGTCGGGCGACCATGCGGAATTTCCGCGGGCCGATCCAGACCATCATTCCGTGGGCGACCAACCTTTTCACCGAAACCCTGATCGCCCGGGCCGAGGAAAGGTTCGGTGACGATTTCTGGGGCTTCTGGATGCTTGGCGGGATGTCCGGCGGCGGCATGGGGTTCATCTTCGCGCCGCAGCGCAAGGCCGAGGCTCAGGAGGCGATGCAGGAGATCATGAGCGAGGCCAAGTCGCGGCTGCAGTACGCGCTGCCCTTCGCCATGGATCCGGTCGTTTACGATTTCGCGATCAATCCGGACGGCACCACCGCCGACCTCCGTCACGACGGCCACGCCGCGCTGCCGGCGGGCTATCACCGGCTGACCGCGCCGCAGGGGGGGGATTCGGAGGAGGGGAAAGGCGAGTCCGGCGGGAACGGCAGCCTGGCAGGCATGCTCGAGGCTCACGGCTTCGACTCCAAGCTGCACGAGCAGATCCGCGCGGACCTGCGGGCGGGTCGCATCGGTCTGGCCCAGAACCGGCTTTCGCCCGCGACCGTGATCGAGGACGTGCGGGCGGAGGATGTGATGGATGTCTCATCGCCCGAGGCGGCGGCGCGGCACGACCTCGAGGAGGCGGAACGCATCGGAGCGGCGGCCCTCGGGGCCGGCGAGGTGGCGGTGGTCAGCCTCGCCGCCGGCGCCGGATCGCGCTGGACCGGGGGTGCGGGCACCTGCAAGGCGCTCAACCCCTTCGCGCCGATCGACGGTGCCTATCGTACTTTCATCGAGACGCACCTCGCCAAGTCGCGTCGGATCGGCCGCCGCTTCGGCGCGCCCCTTCCGCACCTTTTCACCACCTCCTACCTGACCACCGGACCCACGCAGGCCTTCCTCGAAAGCGTCGGCAACTACGGCTACGAAGGTCCCCTGGTCGTCTCGCCGGGTCGATCGGTCGGGCTGCGGATGGTGCCCACCGAGCGCGACCTGCGCTTCGCCTGGGAGGAAATGCCGCAGCAGGTCCTCGATGAGCAGCAGCAGAAGGTCCGCGACTCGGGCCGCGCCGCACTCATCCATTGGGCGAAGTCCGCGGGTGAGGCCTCGGACTACACCGACAACCTGCCGCTCCAGTGCCTGCATCCGGTCGGCCACTTTTTCGAGGTCCCGAACCTGATCCTCAACGGCACCCTGCGCGGTCTGCTGGAGGACCGCCCGCAGTTGCGGACGTTGCTGCTTCACAACATCGACACCCTCGGGGCCGATGCCGATCCGGTGCTGCTCGGGCTTCACCGCCGGTCGGGCCACGGCCTCACCTACGAGGTCATCACCCGCCGGCTCGAGGACCGCGGCGGCGGCCTGGCCCGGGTCGATGGTCGTCCGCGCCTCGTCGAGGGACTCGCGATGCCCGACGAGGAATGCGAATTCGCGCTTTCGTACTACAACTCCCTGACGACCTGGATCGATCTCGACCACTTCCTCGGGATGTGTGGTCTGACCCGGGAGCAGATCCTGTCGGACGACGAAGCGGCGGTCACCGCCGGCCTGCGCGGACTCGCCGAGCGCCTGCCGACGTACATCACGATCAAGGACGTGAAGAAGCGCTGGGGCCATGGCCAGGAGGACGTGTTCCCGGTGACCCAGTTCGAGAAGCTGTGGGGCGACCTGAGCCTGCTGCCGGAAGCGCGTGCCGGCTACTTCGTCGTCCCGCGCCTGCGCGGCCAGCAGCTCAAGGATCCCGCGCAGCTCGACGGCTGGCTGCGCGACGGCTCGGCGGATCACGTCAGCAGCCTTTGCGAGTGGAAGTAGCGGCGTCGCCGCTGCGTAGGGTTGGGGGCTTTCCCCCATGAAGTTTTTCCTCGTCCACCTGCTCGCCGCCGCGCTGGCGTTTCCCGCTGCCGCTTCGGATCTCGAAGCCGGCTTCCGCAATCCTCCGGACTCCGCCCGACCGCACACCTGGTGGCACTGGATGAATGGTAACGTTTCCCGCGAGGGCATCACCACCGACCTTGAAGCGATGGAACAGGCCGGCATCGGCGGGGCCATGATCTTCTTCCTCGCGGGACCCCATCACAACTGCGACACGCCGCGCGGGGCGGTCGACTACCTCGGGCCGGCATGGCTCGAGATGATGAAACATGCGGCGGACGAGTGCCAGCGCCTCGGGCTTGAGTTCGGCATGCACAACTGCGCCGGGTGGTGCACCACCGGCGGCCCGTGGATCACGCCCGAGCTGGCGATGCAGAAGCTGGTGTCGTCCGAGATCGTCGTCGAAGGCGGTCGAACCATCAGCGAGAAGCTCCCGCAACCGGAGGTGGCCCTCGGCCACTACCGCGACATCGCGGTCTATGCCGTTCCGGCCGAGCTCGATACCGGCTTCCGGATGCCCAAGTGGCAGAGCAAGTCCGGCCAGCGCGGCGGCCCGGCTGGACGCCAGCCCGCGCTGAATCCGCTGCCTCAAGGGGCGGCCATTCCGGCCGATCGGATCATCAACGTCACCGGGCGCTTCGAGCGGAGTGGCACGCTCACCTGGCGGGCGCCTGCGGGCCGGTGGAAGATCATCCGCCTCGGTCACACGCCGACCGGCATGACCAACAAGCCGGCACCCGATTACGTCACCGGTCTCGAGGTCGACAAGCTGCGCCGCGAGGGGCTCGAGGTGCACTGGAAACACGGCATCCAGCCGTTGCTCGATCATCTCGGCCCGCATGTCGGCAAGGCCTTCAAGCACCTCACCATCGACAGCTACGAGGCCGGCCTCCACCACTGGACACCGCGGATGAAGGAGGAATTCGAGAAACGCCGCGGCTACGATCCGTCGCCCTACCTGCTGGCGCTGACCGGGCGGGCCATCACCGACGGTCCCACCACCGAGCGTTTCTACTGGGATTTCCGCCGCACCATTGCCGACCTCTTTGCCGAGAACTACTACGGCCACATGGCGCAGCTCTGCCACGAGCACGGCCTGCTCTTCACCACCGAGCCCTACACCTCCTGCTTCGAGGGGCTGCAGATCGGCGGCAAGGCGGACATCCCGATGGCGGAGTTCTGGTCGAACGGAAAGTACTCATTCTCGATGCGGCTCGCCGCCTCCGCCGCCCACACCCACGGCCGCCGCATCGCCGCCGCCGAGGCCTTCACCGCCGGCCCGGACATCGGCAAATGGACGAACCACCCGGGCTCGATGAAGACCGTTGGCGACCGGGCGTGGGCCGCCGGCATCAACCGCTTCGTCTTTCATCGCTACGCCCACCAACCGTGGGACGACGTCGTGCCGGGCATGACGATGGGCCAGTACGGCATCCACTTCGAGCGCACCACGACCTGGTGGGAGCCGGGCCGGGCGTGGCTCGACTACATCCGGCGTTCCCAGTTCCTGCTGCAGGACGGCGAGTTCGGGGCCGACGTGCTGGTCTTCGCCGGAAACGCGATGCCGAACGGCGCCGCCCACCGCGAGGACCTCTCGGCGGCCGGCTACGGCTACGATTCCTGCGGCACCGACATTTTCGCCGGGCTCACCGTCGACGATGGCGACGTCGTGGTCCCCTGCGGCAAACGCTACCGCCTGCTGGTGCTGCCGAATCACTCCTTCCACACCCCGGCCCAGGCCCGCAAGTTGCGCGAGCTCGTGCGTGCCGGGGCGACCGTGCACGGTCCCAAGCCGCAGCACACGCCGAGCAACGGGAACTTCCCGGCTTCCGAGCAGGAGCTTGCCGCCATCGGTGATGAGGTTTGGGGGAAATGCGACGGCACGACCGTTGCCTCGAACCGCTTCGGCAAGGGCCGTGTCTTCTCCGGGATCAGCGTCGTCGAAACTCTGGCCGAGATGGGGATCGCCCCGGCGCTGGAGTTGCCCGGGGAAACCCCGGTCGAGTGGATCCACCGCCGGCACGACGGGGCCGACAGTTTCTTCGTCTCGAACCCGTCCGAATCTACGATGAGTCTCGTAGCCGGATTCCGTGCCCCGGGTCGCCGGCCCGAATTCTGGGATGCCGAAACCGCCACCCTCCGGCCCGCCGCCGGCTGGAGCGCCGGAGAGGACCACGTCCGGGTGCCCCTTCAACTGGCGCCCGGCAAGTCGGTGTTCGTCGTGTTCCGCGAGCCGTATCCGGCCACGCTGGATTCCGATCCCGTCGTGCGCGCCACGGATCCGGCGAAAGACAGTTTGATCCCCTTCGGCGACGAAACCGGCGAGGTCAGCCTGCGTGCGTGGCACAACGGTCGCCACGCCCTGCACCGTGCTTCGGGAAAGACCGTGCCGCTCGAGGTCACCGGCCTGCCCGCGCCCCTGGCCTTGGACGGCGCGTGGACCGTCCGCTTCCCGCCCGGCCGCGGTGCGGTCGACGAGGCGGTCTTCGATCCGCTCGTCGCCTGGAACGAGCATCCCAACCCGGGGATCCGACATTTCTCCGGCACCGCCACCTACAAGTGCCGCTTCCAGCTTCCGGATGGTTTCCGGGCCGGGGACGGCGAGGTGTGGCTCGATCTCGGCGAAGTCGAGGTCATCGCCGAGGTGCGCCTCAACGGCAAGGAACTCGGGGTTTTGTGGCATCCGCCGTTCCGGGTGGAGGTGAGCGGGGCCCTCCAGTCGGGTGACAACACGCTCGAGGTCGAGGTCACCAACCTCTGGATCAACCGCCTCATCGGCGACGAGCAGCACCCCGACGACTGCGAGTGGGACGGCAAGGCACTCGCCCGCTGGCCCGATTGGTTCGTCGAGGGCAGGCCGCGTCCGTCGAAGGAGCGCGTCACCTTCACCACCTGGAAGCACTGGACCGCCGCCGACCCGCTGCAGCCCTCCGGCCTGATCGGCCCGGTCACCCTGCGTCCCGCCCGGCTCGTTCCGCTGCCCTGACCGATTTCGACAAACCATGAAAGCCGCCATCATTTCGGCCGCCCTGCTGTCCGTCTTGCCGTGCCTCCTTGGCGCCGACGGGCTCGAAGACGCCTTCCGCGATCCGCCGCCGGACACCCGCCCGGGCTGCTACTGGTACTGGATCAACAACAACATCAGCAAGGAGGGCATCACCCGCGACCTCGAGGCGATGGCGCGGGTGGGCATCGGTCGTGCCTACATCGGCCACATCTTCAACCACAAGGGGGCCAAGGACACGCCGGTGGGCGGGGTCACCTTCATGAGTGACGAATGGTGGGACGCCCTGCAGTGGGCGGTCAAGGAGGCCGGCCGCTGCGGCGTCGAGATCGGCTTCTTCAATTCGCCCGGCTGGTCCCAGTCCGGTGGCCCGTGGATCGAGCCGGGCCAGTCGATGCGTTTCCTCGACGCCAGCGAGACGGTGATCGAGGGCGGCCGGAAGATCGACCAGCTGCTGCCGGTGCCGGAAATCCGGACCTTCCCGAAGGCGGGGGGCTCGCAGCAGGAGCCGACCGGGCCGCGCTTCACCGAGAAGGAATTCCAGGATGTGAAGGTCATCGCCTTCCGCCAGCCGGTTTCCGAGAGCGCCGATCTTCGCACGAACGAGGTGAAGCTGACCTCTCCCACGGTGCGCAACCTCGCGGATTTGCAGGACGATTCGGAGGAAACCGTGGTGACGATCGGACCCGAGCCGCAGCAGATCGACTTCGAGAAGGACGCCTCGCCGGTCCAGAGCCTGCGCCTCGACCCGGTCGGCCACTCCTACACGCTGACCTGCGTAGTGCAGGCATCGGATGATGGAAGGACCTTCCGGGAAATCACCCGGTACGTCGAACAACGCGGGCACCAGGGGCCTCGGCACAAGGAGCCGGTGCTGGTGCCGGTGCCGGCGACGCCATCGCCGCACCTCCGGGTGATCCTTTCCAGTGACAAGCCCGCATCCTTCTCCGGCCTGCGCCTGAGCCGCCGGGCGGTGCTTTCCCACTACATCCGCAAGCAGCTGGGCGAGACGAGCCCGTCGACCAACCCGCCATGGGACACCTACCACTGGCCGGAGCAGGCACCGCTGGCACCCGGTAGCGCGGTCGCCGCGGCGGAGGTGCTCGACCTCACCGACAAGATGGACGCCGACGGCCGCCTCGTCTGGCAGGCCCCGCCGGGGGACTGGGTGGTGATGCGCACCGGCATGGTCCCGATCGGCACCCAGTGCGCGCCGGCCAGCCCGGAAAGCCGCGGGCTCGAGGTCGACAAGATGAGCCGCGAGCACATCCGCAGCCTGTTCGACGGCATGGTCGGCGAGTTCCTGCGACGCACCCCGCCGGAGGAGCGCGAGGCGCTGAAGTACGTGATCGCCGACAGCTACGAGACCGGCCCGCAGAACTGGACCGACGGGCTGGCGGAGAAGTTCGAGCAGCGCTTCGGCTATGCGCCGGTGCGCTACCTGCCGTGCCTCACCGGCCGCGTGGTCGACAGCCCGCAGGTGTCGTCGCGCTTCCTGTGGGACTGGCGGCGGCTGATCGCCGAGTCGATCGCCCGCGACTACGTGGGAGGGCTCCGCGACGTGTGTGCGGAGAACGGCCTGACCCTGTGGCTCGAGAACTACGGCCACTGGGGCTTCCCCTCGGAGTTCCTGCTCTACGGCTCGATGACCGACCAGGTCGGCGGCGAGTTCTGGGAAAGCGGCGGCGCGCTGGGCAACACCGAGTGCCGCGCCGCGTCGAGCTGCGCCCACATCTACGGCCGCACCGACGTCTATTCCGAGGCCTTCACCTCCAACCGCAACTTCAAGCAGAGCCCGGCCGACCTGAAGCGCTGGACCGACTGGGTCTACGGCGCGGGCGTCAACCACCTGATCCTGCACGTCAACATCCACCAGCCCGACGAGCGCAAGCCGGGAATCATCCAGTGGTTCGGCACCGCCTTCAACCGGCACAACACCTGGTTCGAGCAGTCGAAGGCCTTCAACCACTATCAACGTCGTAGTTCGGTGCTGCTCAAGGCGGGCCGCCCGGTCGTCGACGTGGCCTACTACATCGGCGAGGGCACGCCGGTGATGACGGGGCCGCTCGATCCGTCTCTGCCCGACGGCTACGACTTCGACTTCATCAACTCCGACGTGCTGATCCACCGGGCGAAGGTGGTCGACGGCCGGATTGCCGTTCCGGACGGCCCGTCCTACGCCGTGCTGGTTTTGCCGAAACAGAATGTGATGCGGCCCGAGGTGGTCGAGGCGGTCCGGCGACTGGTCGCCGATGGGGCGACGGTCATCGGGCCGAAGCCAAGCTCGAGTCCGTCGCTGGCGGGCTACCCCGGTTGCGATGCCAAGGTCGTCGACCTCGCCAATCGTGCCTGGGGGAATCTCGGAAAGGGCACGGTTCACGAAGGAGCCGAACTCCAATCCGTCCTGACTTCCCGGCTCCGCCTCAAGCCCGACGTCACGGCCCATGGATCCGGGGGGGGCTTGCTCTGTGCCGCGGCGGGAGCCGGCAAGATCGGCCTCGGCAAGCGCGGTGGCATTGTCTTCAAGCACCGCTCGACGCCGGAGCGGGAGATCTATTTCCTGTCAAATACCTCCGACAAGTCGCTCGAGTTCTTCACGGCCACCTTCCGCGTCAGCGGCCGCCAGCCATGGCTGTGGAACGCGGTCACCGGCACGGTCACCAAGGCGGCCGCCTTCAAGCAGAAGAACGGGCGCACCACCGTCCCTCTCCGCCTCGCCGCGTCGGAAAGCATCTTCGTCGTTTTTCAGGAGCAAACCGACGCCGACGGCACCGCCACGGCGAACGCTCCCAGGAAGCTCGGGCAGGCCACGCCGGCCGGCCCGTGGACGGTGCGCTTCGAAGGTCAGGGCGCGCCCGCGGAAACGACTTTCGAATCCCTCGTCGACTGGGCAAAGCATCCCGACGAGACGATCCGCCACTACGCCGGCACCGCGACCTACGAAACGAGTTTTCCGCTGCCCGGGATCATCGGTGACCGGCGGGTGATCCTCGAACTCGGCAAGGTCGGCGTGATCGCCACGGTCGAGGTCAATGGCAGGGAGGCGGGCACCGTCTGGACCAGCCCGTGGGAGATCGACATCACCGACCACGTCGTGCCCGGGCCGAACACCCTCGGGGTGCGGGTCACCAACACCTGGAACAACCGCCTGGTCGCGGATGCCGGGCGCCCGCCCACGGAGCGGCTGAGCCACGTCTCCCAACCCTACCGCTTCCAACCCCGGGCACCGTTGCTTCCGAGCGGACTCATCGGTCCGGTGAAGGTGCGGCAGGTCCAGCCCCGTTGACGATGCCCGTCCCCACCCGCTTGAAATTCCCGAACGATCCCCGACGTATCGGGGCTGTCCGCCGTTGGCGGGTGGTCGGCTCCCGGGCCGGTGGACACGACAACCCTGACTCATGAGGACGCGAACGCGGATCGGGCTTTTTCCGGTGGTGCTTGTGTTGTCCTTCATCCCGGTCCGCGCCGCCGACCTGCTCGACGAGGAGATCAAGAACCGGCACGAGGTTCTGGCGGCGGACATCGAGAACCGGGCACGCTTCGAGAAGTTTCGGGACGAGACGCTGCATCCCGCCGCGTTGATCGAGGCGACCGACCGCGATCCGCTCGACGTCGTTCTGCGACGGACCCGGGTGCTGCTGGATGACATCGCGCGGATGCCGGAGGCACCGGAGATGGAGGCGCTGGAAGAATGGCTGACCGATCTCGAGAGACGGTCCGGCGCGGTCGAGGTGGCACGCACCGAAGCGCGCCTCGCCCTTTTCGTCGAGGCGAGCCGGCTCCGGCGGCAGATCGCCTTCTCCAATCCGCTGCTCGACTTCGACCGGCTCCTGTTCATCAAGCGCCACCGCTCGACCTTCAACCACATGTGCGATCAGTACTACGGGGTGAACGCGGTGCCCGGTGGCGGGGTCTTCGTGCTCAGCGATCCGTTCGGTGCGGTGCCGCGCGTGACGGATCTTCTGGAGGGAGTCGAGGTGCAGGGTGGCAGGCTCGACGGCCGGACGCTTGAAAAAGGGAGCTTCCTTTCGCCCGAGCTGAGCTTCGACGGTGGGCGGATCTACTTCGCCTGGACGGAGTGCGAGGGCCCGAAGGGGCACATCGCGCACCACGACCACGAGAACCACGGACACTGGGACCGCGGTCGCTGCTATCACCTGTTTTCCGTGGAGGTCGGCGAGGAGGGCAGGGTCGGCAACTTGCGGCAGTTGACCGACGGCACCTTCAACGACTTCGACCCCTGTGTGCTGCCCAACGGGCGGGTCGCCTTCATTTCGGAAAGGCGTGGCGGCTACCTCCGCTGCGGACGCGCCTGCCCTTCCTACACGGTTTACGACATGAAGCCCGACGGGTCGGACATCCGCATCCTCAGCCCGCACGAGAACAACGAGTGGCAGCCGAGCGTGAACCACGACGGGATGATCATCTACACCCGCTGGGACTACGTCGACCGGCACGGCTGCGTGGCGCACCACCCGTGGGTGATGACGCCGGACGGTCGCGACTCGCGGGCGATCCACGGCAACTTCTCGCGGCACAAGGAACGGGCCGACATGGAGATGGACCTGCGGGCCATTCCGGGATCACCCAAGCTCATCGGCACCGCCGCGCCACACCACGGCCAGGCCTACGGGTCGCTCATCGTGATCGACCCGATGGTCCCGGACGACGATGCGATGGCCCCGGTCAAGCGTGTGACCCCGGATGTCGGGTTCCCCGAAACGCAAGGCGGCAAGCAGGTTTACGGGACGCCCTGGCCGCTTGGGGAGAACTACTTCCTGTGCGTCTACGATGCCGGCATGCGCAAGAAGGGAGGCGGCCAGGGAAACAAGCACGAGCGCGGCGACTACGGCATCTACCTGGTCGACGCCTTCGGCAACAAGGAACTGATCTATCGCGATCCGGAGATCGCCTGCCTGAGTCCGATGCCCCTGCGGCCCCGACCGACGCCTCCGGTGGTGCCCGCGAAGAGCAGCCGCCTGCTCGTCGATCCGCCGAAGCAGGGCACGATGGCGGTGATGGATGTCTACAACAGCCTGCTGGCTTTTCCCGAAGGAACGAAGATCGAGGCGCTGCGGATCTATCAGATCCATCCGAGCTCGGTGCCCTCCGGGCAGGCGCCCCACGAAACCGGTCGCCGGATCGCCGAGGCCGGGGATTCGGTGAACCTCGCCCGCAGCATCCTCGGCACCGTGCCGGTCGAGGAGGACGGCAGCGCCCACTTCACCGTGCCGGCGCTCAAGGAGCTCTATTTCCAGGCGCTCGACCAGGACGGGCTGGCGGTGCAGTCGATGCGCTCCTCGACCTGGGTCCAGCCGGGCGAGTTGATGCTTTGCCACGGTTGCCACGAGGACAAGAGCCATGCCCCGGCGACCCCCGGCCACGCGGTGATGGCGCTGCGGCGTCCGCCGTCGGTTCCGCAGCCGGATGTCGACGGCACCCGTCCGTTCAGTTACCCGAGGCTGGTTCAGCCGGTGCTCGACCGTCATTGCGTCGAATGCCATGCCGACAAGGTGGACCAGGGCGCACCGCCGCTCGACCGCACCATTGTCGAGTCGAAGCTCGGTCCGGGAAAGACGCGTGTTTACCGCTCCTACGACAGCCTGATCCACGAGTTCGGTTTCTGGCGCTACGGCGACCGCTACCGCACCACGCCCGGCAAGTTCGGCGCGAAGGCATCGCGTCTCTACGAACTGCTCCGCGACGGGCACTACGACGTCGACCTCGACCCGGAGGAAATGCACCGCATCACCGTGTGGCTCGACTCCCTGTCGAACTTCTACGGCGTCTATGAAAAGGAGGGCGGCGAGGCGCAGTTGCGCGGCGAGATCGCCTGGCCCGGCCTGGAGTGAACCCATCCAAGACCATGTTCCGATCCATCCTTTCGCTGCTTCTGCCCGTGGCTGCCATCGCCGCACCGGCGCCCCGCGTGCTTGTCGACCTGCCGGTCGAATGCAACACGCCGGACGGCTGCACGCTGGATGCGAGGGGCGGGATCATCCTCTCGGTGCCGAATTTCAACAACGAGCGCCTGGTCGAGGCGGGTGTGTTGGAGAAGCCCGCACCCGCCCGAATGATGCGGATCTCCCGCGAGGAGAAACTTGAGACGTGGTATCGATTCAAGCCCGCCGAACTGCATCCGGAGACCGGCGTGGTCGGGCCGATGGACTGCGCCTTCGGTCCCGACGGGCACCTCTATCTTGCCGACAACCAGGGACCAGGATACCGGTCGAGGCTGCTGCGGATCCGCGTCGAGGACGGCAAGGCGGTCTCCTGCGCGCCGGTGGTGGAAGGATTCGGAGTGGCCAACGCCGTGGCGTGGAAGGGAGACACGGTCTACGTCAGCGACACGGTGCTGATCCCTGCCGACGAGGAGGCGGGGACCAAGCTGGTGAGCGGGGTGTATGCGATTCCGATGAAGGAGCTGGAGAAGGGGGCGGTGAAGCTCGCGCAGCCGACCCCCACGACCCACGACCCGCGATTGATCGCGCGCTATGAAACCAGTGGTCGGATCGGCTTCGGGGCGGATGGTCTGACCTTCGACGGCGAGGGCAACCTATATTGCTCGATCTTCGAGGACGGGCTGATCTACCGCACACGTTTCGGCGACGATGGCGAGGCGGGGCGACCCGAGCTATTTGCCAAGGCCGCTGTCATGAAGTCAGCCGACGGCATCGAGTGGCGCGCGGCGGACAACCGGATCTACGTCGCCGACATGCTGGCCAACGCCGTGCAGGTGGTGTCCATGGACGGCTCGGTCGAAACGCTCCACCGCAACGGCGACACCGACGGCGTCGGTGGCCTGCTCGACCAGCCCTGCGAGGTGCTCGTCGATGGCGACCGCCTCGTGGTCGTCAACATGGACTGGTGGTGGGACTGCGAGTGGCTGACCAACTCGAAGACCGACGTCCCGTTCAACGTCTCGGTGATCGGCCTGGAGTAGGGGCAGCGGTATTTCGAGGGTGCGACGGGTTTTCCGCCCCGATGCCGAAGGGCTGGGTGTAGGTGGTGCCGCCGCTGCCGGCGATCTCGGCACGCACATACTTGTCGATCCCCTCGAGGGCCAGGTCGAGCACCGGTCCCCGATGCACTTCTTCGCCTCCGCTGCTGATCCACCGGATCCGATCGGCGGGCAAGGGCTCGCCGCCACAGTCGACTTCCAGCATCAGGGTGCCCGCGCTGCGGTCGTGCGCGATCTCGCGGATCACCGGAGTCCGGTCGCGGTCGCGCCGGGCCTCGGGATGGCTGGTGAGGGTGGTGAAATAGAAACGGCCGTCGGTCAGTGCAGCGCGCACCTGCGCCTCGTCCCGTTGCGGCAGCAGCAGCACGGTGGTGTTCAAGCCGATGTGGGCCTGCTGGTGCGAGTCGTCGTTGGCCATGCCCCACACCGGGCGCGACGGCATCAGTTCGGTGAGCAGCGCGTCCCACAGCGCGCGGTCCCGGGGATAGCGGTCGGCCTGGTTGATCACCTCGAGCGCGACAAGGCTGGGATAGGTCCGGAACAGCCTCGCGTAGCGGTCGAGCACGTCCGCGGGCACCTTGCCGCCCTCGGGTTTCCAGTAGCGCCCGGGATGGGCGAGCACGGACAGCCCTCCGGCCTCCTGGATTTCGCGGATGCCGGTCTCGTGATCCTTGGTGTCGGTCTCGAGGTCGGTGAACAGGCTCAGGGTGTGGTCGTGGCGCGAGAGTTCGTTGCCGGGGATGGCGAGCATGCCCAGGCGCTCCGGATCGCGGTCGAAACGCGACCAGGGCCAGGTGTTTCGGTTGTGGTCCGTCAGTGCGAGCACGTCGTGGCCGATCGCGTGGTGGCGGTCGATCACGGCGGCGGGCGACAGCTTGCCGTCGGACTCGGTGGTGTGGCTGTGGAAGCTGCCGAAGTGGCGGCCGACATGCCGCCAATCGACCCCGTCGTAGGGATTGAGCGAAAGGCGGGGGGCGGCCCCTGCGGCCGGACCGAAGGCAATGGCCGGCAGGCCGATGGAAAGCAGCAGAAGGAATCGGCGGTTCATGGCGGGAGGCGGCGGTTGCGAGGACTCTACGGCCGAGAACGCACCGCTTTTCCAACCAACGCGGCCGCCGGCAGGCGGGGAGGAAATCACGGCTCGGGGAGCCGCGCTGCTCAGCCCCCGGTGCGCGGACCGCGCGGTTTCTTCGGCTTGGACTTCTCGTCGTCGACCACCCGCCCACGGGCTTGTTTCATCTTCTGCTGCTGCTCGGCGGCGGCGGCCATGCGCTCCATGAACGACTTCTTCGGCGGACCCTTGCGCTCCTTGAGTTCCGGCTCGGGCATCCGCTTGGTCAGCCAGGTCTGGAAGATCGAGAACAGGTTCGAGGTCGTCCAGTAGAGCGCCAGCGCGGCGGCGAAGTTGTAGCAGAAGACGAGGAAGATGAGCGGCATCATCTTCATGATCGCCATCTGGGTCTTGTCGCCCGAGGTGTTCGGCATCATCGCCATCTGCGCGAAGCTGGAGAGCCCCATGATGATGGGCAGGACGTTGATGGGGAAGCCGGCGATGGTGCCGACGGTGTCGGGCATCGAGAGGTCGTCGACCCACAGGAAGCCGTGCCCGCGCAGCTCGACCGCGTACTGGAGCATCCGGTAGAAGCCGAAGAAGATCGGCATCTGGGCGAGCATCGGCAGGCAGCCGCCGACCGGGTTGATGCCGTACTTGCGGTAGAGGCCCATGACCTCCTGCTGCATCTTCGCCGGGTCGTCGGGATACTTTTCCTTCAACCGGTCCATCTCCGGCTTGAGCTTGCCCATCCGCTTCATCGTGCGGTTCGAGCGCGCATAAAGCGGCCACATCATCGTGCGCACGACGAGCGTGACCACGACGATCGCGATGCCCCACGACCACGGGCCGGAGACCTTGGCGACGACGTCGTGGATGTAGACCAGCGCGTAGTTCAGCATCCATGAGAAGACGCCGATGATGGCCCAGCCGTAGTTCATCAGGTCGCCCCAGCCCTCGCCCATGCGGTTGAGCATCCGGTTCTCCTTGGGGCCCATGAAGAGCTGGTAGTTGAGCGTGACCGAGGCGCTGCCAGGTTCGAGGGCGACGCTTGGCAGGACCATGCCGGCGCGGACCGCGATGCCGGGCTTGTCATCGCCCTCGACCTTGATTTCCCGCGGCTTGGCCCAGACGCCCCCGTTGGAAACTTCCGCCGGCTTGAGCAGCGTGGCGAAGAACTGGTTCGAGACGCCGGCGTATTCGATTTCGGGGACCGTCTCGGCGATCAGCGCCTGGTCGTCGGAGAACATCCCGCCGGTGAACTTGCTGGCCTTGGTCAGGTGGAAATCGCCGTCGTCGCGCCAGAAGAAACCCGAGGGTGTCAGGCGGCCCTCGCCCTTGTGCAGGGGGCCGGCTTCACCGAGGAAGAGGCTGAAGGTTTCGAGCGGCAGGCGCTGGGTGGAGTCCTTCGAGTTCTGGACCTCCAGGGTGAAATCGAGCAGGTAGTCGGCCCCCGGAGACTCGGGATCGGTGAGTGACCAGGTCTTCTTCACGACGAGGCCGGACGGGTGCTTGGCGGCGAAGACGACACGCTGGCCCGGCTGCGATTCACCTTCGAGGTAGCGGTAATTGACCCGCTCCATGCGGTCGGGTCCCTCGGCGATCGAGCCGATCGCCGAGCTGCTGCCGTCGTTCAGCGTGACGCGGGTGTCCGGGTCGTTGAGCGAGGCCTGGTCCTTCAATTCCGCGGTTTCGACCCCGCCGCCGAGAGTGGTCAGGGTGAAGACGGTCTTTTCGGTTTCGAGGGTGTAGGTCTGCGCCTCGAGCACCTCGGCCGGAGTCGGCTCGACCTCCTCGAGCACGCCCGGCTGTTCCGGGACCTCGCCCGGCTCCGCCGGCGGGGCGGCTTGGCGTTGCTCGGCTTGGCGTTGCTTCGCGGCTTCGGCGGCCCGCTTGTTTCCGTAGTGGAAATTGAGGGCGAGCAGGACGGCACAGATGCCGACGACGATCCAGGTCTTGCGGTCGTACATGATGAGGAAAATCGGGGGTCGCCTTCAGTCCTTGGCGGGCGGGTCATTCTCCCCCCGGCGCGGCGGCACGGGGTCATAACCATGGCCGCCCCACGGATGACAGCGGAAAATCCGGCAGATCCCCAGCCAGGAGCCTTTCCACGGGCCGTGGACCTCCACCGCCTGGAGAAAATAGTGCGAGCAGGTCGGCTCGAAGCGGCATCCGGTGAGAGGCCCCCCAAGCGCGTGCAGCACCGGGCTGATCAGGCGCTGGTAGAAGCGGATCAGGACGCGGATGAGAAAGGTCACGATTCGCCGGGTTGCGGCAGCAGCGACAGCCGGCGTGCCTGTTTGAGCCAGTCCTTTTCCAGTTCGGCGTAGGTCGCGTCGGCGCAGCCGGGGCGGGGGATGGTGACCAGAAAGCGCCGTTGGCCGTCGAGATGGTCGCCGTGCCGGCTGATGATGGCGCGGATGCGGCGCCGGACGCGGTTGCGGTCGTGGGCCTTGCCGACCTTGCGGGTGGTGATGATGCCCACCATCAGGTGTTCGAGCCCGGGCTCCTCGAGGGTGCTCAAGACGACGAAACGGCCGGCTTTCGCGCGACCGTTTTGGCGGACCGTCGAAAAGTCGGCCCGTTGCGTCATGCTGTGCTTCCGCGAGAGGCGCATGGCCCGGAAGCGGCGGCTCTTCAGCGGCCGTGCTGGGTGGTGTGCCGCTCGTAGTGGAGCTCGGCGCCCTTGGGCAGGAGCCGCTTGCGGCCTTTCCGGCGGCGGTTGCGCAAGATGCCGCGGCCGGCTTTGGTTGCCATGCGGGCGCGGAATCCGTGCTGGCGCTTGCGGACACGCTTGGAGGGCTGGTAGGTGCGTTTCATGGCAGTGGAGATGGAATTCGCCCCTCAGCGGAGCGGGCGGGCACTCTAGGGACAGACCGACCCTTGTCAATCCGCCAATCGGGCCGGAATTACAAATTTTTTGCGCTGCGGGGGACGGAAAGGGCGTGCCACCCGCGAGCCACCGTGCCAGACTCCGGGGATGACTGATTCCGCCTTTGCTCCGGCTCCGCCGCCCGCCGTCAGTGACGCCCCGCGGGTGGAAGCCGCGACCATCGAGGACCTTCCGGAGCTGGTCGAGCTGGTGATGGAGCTTTTCCGGCTCCAGGGCGAGTATCAGCCGGACCCGGCCGCCCAGGAGCGGGGGCTCGGCCTTATCCTCGAGCAGCCCTCGCGCGGGCGGATCTTTGTTTTGCGAAACGGCCACCGGATCGTCGGCATGGTCAACCTGCTGTTCACGATTTCGACCGCCATGGGTGGCTTCGTGATCCAGATGGAGGACGTGGTCATCCACCCCGACCACCGCGGGCAGGGCTACGGCGGCCAACTGCTCCAGCACGTGGTCGAGTTTGCGAAACAGAAGGACTTCCGGCGGATCACGATCCTCACCGACAAGATCTCGGCGGAGTCGCAGAATTTCTTCCGCAAGTACGGCTTTGAATACTCGAACATGATCCCGATGCGGCGGGTGATCGAGCTTTCCTGATGACCGGCGCGTTCAACGAGTCCGACGCGTTGGCCATCACCATGCTGGTGGTGCTCGCGCTGTCCTTCGGCTGCGTGCTGTTGATCGTCGTGATGGTCTTCCGGCGGGGCAAGGCCGACGAGTGCGAGGTGGAGAAGCTCATCAAGGAGGTCGCCGAGGAGGATCGCAAACCGGAGAAGGCCGGACCGGTTGACGAGAGCGCCTCACGCCAGCCGTGGGAACGCAAGGAGGACTGGTGGAGAGGCTGAGGGGAATCCCGCTCAGAACGCCGAACTCCACCCCTGGCGGACCAGCCGCTGGAGCACGAAGGCTTGGAGATCCGGGTTCCACGCCACTTCAATGGTGCAGGGCACGCGTCGCCCTTCGATCATCGGCAGGATCCCATGAACGAGTTGGGGAGGGACAGCGAGCGGGGCGGTCGTGGGTGAATCGCGATGTTCCATTCGGATGAAGGTATGGCCGGCCGCAATGGAGGGTGGAGGCTGCAGTTCTTCGGGAAGCCGCCCGAGGTAGAGGCGCAAGGTCTGGCGGGCCTGCGGGCGGCGCTCCAGCAATTGGGCCCAGTCCATCGTGCCATAGGCCGTGAGGCTTTCCCAATCGACGGCGTAACGCCGGCCGTCCCAGCCGATCGCCACCGGATAAACCCGCCCGCCGAAGTCCTCGACTTCAAGGACGACGACCGGCAGCCCGTTGCGCTGGATCTCACGCCCCGGGGAGCGGGTGCTCATCGTCGGCCACGGATGTCCCCGCACCTCATGATAATCCTCCATCATCGGCGCGACCTGCTCCGGATTCAGCACGAGTGCCTGACGTTGGCGCAGGTCTTCCGCCTCAACGAAGGCATTCCATGCCGCTTCGGCCATGGCGATGGCCTCGGGCCCGGCGGGTGCCTCGACCACCGGCGAACGTGGTCCGGCAGGTGGCGCCTCGGGCGACTGAATCAGCAGCCAGCCGATGCTCACCGCCCACAGCACCGCGATCGTGGCGAGACCGAGAAGCCAGAACGCCAGAAGCGACCGCTTGCGGGGCGTTGTGTCCTGACTGCTTGCGAAATTTTCCTCAGCATCCATGGCCACGGCGACGCCTCAGGCAAAGCACGAGGCCGCCGAGCGCGAGCCAGAGCGACGAGGGCTCCGGCACGAAGGAAATGTCGTAGCCGATCACGTCGAGTGTCCGCAGGTCCAGCAGGCTCAGGCCCTCCACCTGTTGTGGTGCCAACGTCGGATCCATGACCCCGATGAGCGGCAGACCCGTCAGGTTGTTGTCCTTCCAGTGGCTGGCCTGCTGGCCGTCGCCGGTATTTCGGCCGGTCGACATGGCTCCCTCAAGGACGGTATCGGAAAAGGTGGCCTCAACCCCCGGTTCGAGCATCCGCGTCGCGGTGGTGAAGCTGGTGGCGTCTCCAGGTTCGGTGCCGGCGGCGAAACGGAAGAGGTCCAGAACGCGGGGAGTGACCTCGCCCGGGGTGTTCTGGGCCGAGAGGGAATCGACGGTGTCCACGGTCGAGGTGAAGCCGAGGGCGTGCCCGATCTCGTGAAGGGCGATGGTCTCGAAGTCGAACAGTCCGGCACCCACGCCGTCCGAATTGTCGAAATCGAAAGCGAAGTTCGTGCTGAAGGTGATGGTGGCGTCGGCGGCGCCGAACGAGGTGTCGAGCCCGGTGAAGCCCATCGCCTTGAGGGCGGCCTTGTTGGCGGTCAGGCTGCTGGAGGTGGAAAATCCAGCCGGTGTCGTGAAGTTCGACTGGGCGAAGGTGGGCAGAGCGGCGACAACGGCGTCGTCCGCTTCGAAGAAAGCATCGGCCACCATCCGGTTGCGGATCGTGTCGTAGCCTCCGGTCAACAGGACCGAGCTGGCCGAGCCCAGGATCCCGGTGCCGAGGCTGGCAAGATTCGCGTCGAGGGTGACCGTGATAGGATCCGAAATCAGGCTTTCCCAGGTCGCCGCGGCACGCTCGAAGGCAGCGAGTGCGGGTGCGTTGTTGAGAAGGTCCTGATTGGGATTGATAATGATGTCGAAGGCACCACTCGAGGGCTCCACGATCAGGCCGGAAGGGGAGATGGCTCCTCCCGCTGGTTCCAAGGTAAAATCCGAGCCCGCACTTTGCGCCGCCCCGCAGCTGGAACAGGTGCAGGAAATCGTGTGCAGGGGGGTGTCGATGCGACGGAAGAGGTCACCGTCGGAGGCTGCGGCGGCGGGAGCCAGCAGCAGAAGGAGAAACCGCCAAGTTACGAAAGCCCAAGCCCTCCCGTTGCTGTGCATCGAATCAGGAAGCACGTTAAGCGCCGGGGGGCAAATCAAGAATCGTCTCCGAGCAGGTATTTCGCGGCCTGCTCGACATCCTTGTCGCCGCGACCGGAGAGGTTGGCGATGAGGATGGAATCCTTCGGCAGGCTGGGCGCGATCTTCGAGACGTAGGCCATCGCATGCGCACTCTCGAGCGCGGGAAGGATGCCCTCGACCTCGGCAAGCTCGCGGAAGGCGGCGAGCGTTTCGGCATCGGTGGCGTAGGTGTACTCGACACGGCCGATGTTCTGCAGGTAGGCGTGCTCGGGTCCGATCGCGGCGTAGTCGAGACCCGCCGAAACCGAGTGGGTCAGCTCGATCTGGCCGTCGTCGTTGGCCAGCAGCCAGGTCTTGGTGCCCTGGAGTACGCCGAGCTTGCCGCCCTGGAAGCGGGCCGCGTGGCGTTCCGGCACGATGCCGTCGCCACCAGCCTCGACGCCGACCATGCGGACGTTTTCGTCGTCGAGGAAGGGATGGAACAGTCCGATCGCATTCGATCCGCCGCCGACGCAGGCCACCAGCAGGTCGGGCAGGCGGCCTTCCTTTTCGAGGATCTGTCGGCGGGACTCGACGCCGATCACCCGGTGGAAGTCGCGGACCATCATCGGGAAGGGATGCGAACCGAGGGCTGAGCCGAGGATGTAGTGGGTGTGCTCGAAGCTGGCGACCCAGTCGCGCATCGCCTCGTTGACCGCCTCCTTGAGCGTCGCCTGGCCGGCGGTCACGGCGCGGACCTCGGCGCCCATCAGCCGCATGCGGGCGACGTTCAGCGCCTGGCGCTCCATGTCCACCGCGCCCATGTAAACGACGCACTCCATGCCGAAGCGGGCGCACACGGTGGCGGTCGCCACGCCGTGCTGGCCGGCGCCGGTTTCGGCGATGATGCGGGTCTTGCCGAGCCGCTTGGCCAGCAGGATCTGGCCGATGGCGTTGTTGATCTTGTGGGCACCGGTGTGGAGCAGGTCCTCGCGCTTGAGGTAGATTTTCGCCCCACCGAGCTTCTCGGTCCAGTGCTCGGCGAAGTAGAGCGGGGTCGGGCGCCCGCAGTAGTCGCCGAGCAGGTGGTCGAGCTCGGCCTGGAACGCGGGATCCGCCCGGGCTTCATCATAGGCCTTCGACAGCTCCTCGAGCGGCGTCATCAGCGTCTCGGGCACGAACATGCCGCCGAACTCTCCGAAGTGTCCGGTCGCGTCTGGCAGGGTGGTGGTCGCCATGGGCGGAAAAGAAAGCACAGCAGGCGCGGCGGGACAGGCGAAAAATCCCCGGGGAGCCGGCCAATCCGGGGCGCGGGAACCGTCCGGCTTGCGGCGGGTGCCGCTTATCGCCTTTTCCGGAAGGGGATCTTCTTGCCTCGACGTTTCCGGGCCCTAGTCTGGCAACCTTGAGTTCCCGTCCTTCAAGGTGCCCCGACTGTGGTGCCGAGCAGGTGACCTCCCCCCGGGGCGATTACTGCCCGGCCTGCTTTCTGAAGGTCGGTCTCGACGGGATCGACGAACCGGTGGACGAGAGTCTCGACCCGATCGCCGAGAAGCCGGGTGATGTGATTGACCGCTTCGAACTCCTCGAGCAGATCGGGGAAGGGGGCTTCGGCGTGGTCTTCCGTGCGCTGCAGAGGGAGCCGGTGCGACGCACCCTCGCGCTGAAGGTCATCAAGCCCGGGATGGACTCCCGGGAGGTGGTGGCCCGGTTCGAGGCCGAACGCCAGGCGCTCGCCCTGATGGACCACCCGCACATCGCCAAGGTCTACGACGCGGGGACGACCGCTCTGGGCCGGCCGTATTTCGTGATGGAGTTCGTCGAGGGCCTTCCGCTGACAACCTTTTGTGACAAGAACCGCCTGAGCCTTCCGGAACGTCTCCAGCTTTTCTCACGGGTGTGCGTGGGCGTTCAGCACGCCCATCAGAAGGGCGTCATCCACCGCGACCTGAAACCCAGCAACGTCCTGGTCCATCGCGACGACGACGGTGAAGCCTGTCCGAAGATCATCGACTTCGGTGTCGCCAAGGCGATCGGGGTCGAGCTCACCGAACAGACCTTCTTCACCCTGTTCGGTCGGCTGGTGGGCACCCCGGAGTACATGAGTCCCGAGCAGGCGGAACTCAACGCCATCGATGTCGATACCCGAAGCGACATCTATTCGCTTGGCGTGCTTCTCCACGAGCTTCTTGCAGGGACCGTGCCGCACAGCCGGGAGGCGCTGGTCACCCGTGGCTTCGACGAGATGCGGCGCATCATCCGCGAGGTCGAGGCCCCGAGGCCGTCGGCTCACTTTGCTTCACTGGATGAGAACCAGCGGAAGAAGATCGCGGCGGCCCGGCAGACCGATCCGCCGCGTCTGGAGCGGAACCTGCGGGGTGATCTCGACTGGATCATCCTGAAGTCCATCGAGAAATCCCGGCAGCGCCGCTACGACACGGCCCAGGGATTCTCCATGGACATCGGCCGCTTCATGGACGGCTTGCCGGTCAGTGCCAGTCCGCCCGGCACCGCCTACCGCGTCGGCAAGTTCGTCCGGCGCAATCGCGTCGCGGTGATCGCCGCCTGCTGCACGGTTCTCGCACTCGTGATCGGGATCTTTGCGAGTGTCGCGGCCTATCGTTCGGAGCGGGAGGCCCGCCGCGAGATCCTCATCGGCAAGGCCAAGGCGCAGCGGCTGTCCCACGTCTCCGGGTGGCGTAGTACTTCCCTCGCGGCCATCGGCGAGGCTTCGGAGATCGCCATCGACGAGGACCTGCGGAACGAGGCTCTTGCCTGCCTGGCCTGGTCCGACATGGCCAAGCACGGCGAAGGCAGCCCGCTCGGGGAATCCCTGCTGCCGATCGCCTTCGACGGCGGCCACCGCCTCTGCGCGCTGGGCTGGGGACCCGAGCGGGTCGAGATCCGGTCGCATCCCGACGAGGCGGTCCTCGCCACCGTTTCGACCCGCCTTGGACTCAAGGGCAGCCGGCTCTTGTTCGGTGGAGAGGACCAACGCTACCTCGTCATTGTGGCGGCGCCCGGCGAGGGGCGGGTCGAGGTTGTCGACTGGCGCGAGGGCCGCTGCATGCTGCCGCCCACCCGGATCGAGAGCCAGGTCTGCGATCTTCTGCCGGACCACCGGGGCTTGGCGCTCGGCGAGGCCGACCAGATCCGCTTTGTCGACTGGGAAGGGGGGGAGATTGAGGCGCCGCTGCCGCTTCCGGCGGCGCCAATTTCACTCAGTCTCCAGGCCGCCGGCACGATGCTGGCGGTCGGGCTGGAAAGCCTGACCGGACCGGATCGCGGCACCCACCTCCACCTGATCGACCGGGCCACCGGAGAACTGGTCCACGAAGCGATGAACTTCCAGCCGTCCCGGTTGAAGTGGAGTCCCGACGGTCGTCGCCTGGCGATGGGCAACCTCGACGGGGAGCTCTCGATATTTGAAGCGGGCATGACGCGATCGGCCCATCGGCTTCAGGGCCACCTCGATGCCATTCAGCAGATCGCCTGGAGCGCCGACGGCCGCCTGCTGGCCACCGCCAGCACCGATTGGGAGATCCGGCTGTGGGATGGCCGCCATGGGTCACTGCTCTCCACCTACAAGGCGCGGGCCGGCGACTTCTCATTCTCGCCCGATGGAAGGCAGCTCGGTCCCGCCATCTGGGAGGAGCGGATGTTCCAGCTGGAGATCCAGCATTCCGAAGTCTGCCACCGCGCGATCGGGCATCCGGGTGGCGATGGGGTCCTCGCCTCGGCATGGGACATTCACCAAGGCCCCCGCGGGTCCTTCAGCCTGACTCTGGCGACGGCTGGAAACGACTCGGTGATCGTCTGGAACCGCAGTGGTGCGGCCCTGGCGCGCTTCACCGAGGTGACCCGGCCCCTCGGTCTCGCGTTTGCTCCCGAGTGGCTCTACATCGCCGGACGGGAAGGCATCGTGCGGCGTTCCCTGGCGCTGCGGCCCGATGCCGAAGGGCGGCTGGAGATCCACTTCGGGCCGAGCGAGGTGTTCAGCCGGCCGGGCGCCTGCGGGCAGCTCGCCCTCACGCCCGATGGTTCCTCGCTGATCGCCGCCAGTGACACGGGGATCTGGCGGATTTCGACGGCGGACGGCTCCAGCGAGCGCCTTTCCGACGAGGTTCATGTCTCGAAGATCGACGTCGACTTCGAGGGTCGTTGGCTCGCGGTCGGCAGCACGGCCCCCGAGCAGGTGAGGATCTTCGACCTCGGCGACGGACGCGAGGTCGCGTCGCTGCCAACTGCCGGCAGTGTTGCCTTTTCCCCGGTGTTCGAGGATGGCCGCGTGCTGCTGGCGACCGGCAACTCGACCGACTACCGCTTCTGGGATCCGTCGGCTGGCTGGGATGAGCTCCCCGATCTCCGGATTGCCAACCACATGGCCGACATCCCGGGCCGGATGGTGTTCAGCCCCCGGGGGACGGCCCTTGCCGTCTCGCATCAGCGCGACGAACTCAAGGTGCTCAATCCACGGACCACGCCCATGACCACGCTGACGCGGCCGAATTTCGACAAGCAATGGCCACTCGCGATCAGTCGCGACGGGACCCTCATCGGAACCGAGGGCCGGGATGGCCGGTTGTTTATCTGGGACCTGATGGCGGTGCGGGAAGAGTTCGACAAGCTCGGCATCGACTGGACGAACATGCGCAAGTTCGAGAAGGCCGATATTCCCATCGTCGTGCGGGCGCGCGTGGCGGATGCCGATTGAGCGTTCACGAACGCGTGAACAGCGACAGCAGGTAGCGCAATTCCTCCTCGGGATCCTCGCCATCCGCCAGGGTGTCCTTGAGAGCCGCCATGAGGCACACCCGGTAGTGCTGCCGGAAGCGGTGGACCGCCACCTTCACCGCTCCCTCCTTCATCCCGAGTTCGCCCGCCAGGGCCGCCGGGCTCACCCGCTCGGACTGGGGGTTGATGGTCGGTTGGAAGGCCTCGAACAGTTCCTCCTTGCCCGCCCGGGAGTAGTCCGCCTTCAGGCGACGCAGCGCATCCTCCAACAGATCGATCGCCCATTGCCGGTCGAAAGCCTGAACGGGATCCTCCGACCTGCCCTCGATGATCTGCCCTTCCATCGACGGGCCGTCGATATCGACGATGTGCCGGCCTCCGCCCCGCTTCTGGGCCATCCTGTGGTGGTAGTCGTCGACCAGAAATCGCTTCAGGACGACGCAGAGGAACGAGCGGAGCCGCCCCTTCTCCGGCCCTTCGACGGACTTCAGCAGGTCACCCTTGATGAGGCGGAAGAAGAAGTCCTGGGTCAGGTCCTCGGTTTCCTCGGCGGAATGACCGCGGCGACGGACGTAGAGATACACCGGGCGCCAGTACTGACGGCACAATTCCCCGAGGGCCTCGCTCCGCTCGATACTGGGGGAGTCCCGGGCGGCCACCACCATGCTCCAGCGGGTCATGGGGAAGAATCCTCCCGAGCCCGCGGTGCCCTGTGTCGAGGATCCATCCGCCATCGAGGCACCATTCCTAACACGCCGTGGGTACCGAGGGGAGAAAAGAAGCGGCCCCGCCAACTTTCCTGTAACCCGCCCCGGCCGATCCCGAGGAAGGGAGATGAAGACCATCATGCAAGAGGCCACCCATCCCCTTTCCATCCTCATGATCCTCGGGGCGTCGCTTTGTGGAGCGCTCGGCTCCTTCCTCTACAAGACCGGTGCCAACGCCGCGGGGGGACGGACGGTCGACCTCCTGCTCAATCCCCGGTTGCTCGGCGGGGTCGCCTGCTACATCGCGGTGATGGTCCTGTTCGTCGCCGCCTTCCGCAAGGGTGGGGCACTGACCGTCCTCTATCCGGTCTACGCCACCACCTTCATCTTCGCCGCCGGACTTTCGCTGCTCGCCTTCGGCACTCCGATCCGCCCGGTTAACCTCGCCGGCATGACGCTCCTCGTCTCCGGCATCTATCTGATGGGAAAAACGTCATGATCTCGATCCAGGAACAAACCGAACGTCGCCGGCCACTCGCCGCACGGGACATCCCGCTCTGGGACTGGCTGCGCCGGCGGTTGGCCGGAAGCGGCCTGACCCCCAACATGGTTTCCGTCGTCGGCATGCTCGCCGGCCTCGGTGGCGGCGCGCTTCTCGCGCTGACGGCGGGCATGCCGGCCGGCGGCCCGCTCCAGCGGGGGACCTGTCTGGCCGTGATCGTTCTGGTGGTGCTGCGCGGTGCCTGCAACATCTTCGACGGCGTGCTCGCGGTGGAGACCGGCCGGGCGTCGCGAGTGGGCCTTCTTTACAACGAGGTGCCCGACCGCGTTTCCGACGTGGCCATGCTGGTGGGTGCGGGATTTGCCGTCGGAAGCCATCCGTTGCTCGGGTTTGCCGCGGCCCTCGGTGCGCTGGCCACGGCCTATGTGCGGGTCCAGGTGCAGATCGCCGGTGCTCCGGCCGACTATGCCGGGCCGATGGCCAAGCCGGCGCGGATGGTCGCCTGTGTGGCGGCCTTGGTCGCCCTGGCCGCCGGCCCGGCTTCGTGGTCCGCAGCGGAAATGGGGCCGATGGCCCTCGCGCTTGGCGTGGTGGTCGTCGGCACCGCCGTGACCTCCGTCCGTCGCCTCGTCCTCGCCTCCCGTCACCTCGAATCCGTCCGTGAATCATGAATCCTGTCTTCGACATCCATTCCGATCCGCGTTTCTGGTCGCTCGTCGTCACCGCAGCCACCGCGCTGCTGCTGGGCTGGGTCATCACCATGATCGCGTCGCGCCTCGGCAAGCTGAGTGCCCCCGTCCACGCCGAGCTCATCCGCCGCATGCGCACGTGGGCCGTCATCATCCCGACGGTCTCGCTCCCCATCCTGCTCGGGCCGGTGGCGCTCGCCGTCGGCATCATCCTTCTCGGACTTCTTCTCTTTGGTGAGTTTGCCCGGGCGACCGGCATCCAGGCGGATCGCTCGCTTGGCTTTGCCCTCCTTGTCGGTTTCGGGGTGATCGCGGCGGCGATGATCCGGCAGCAGTATGCCCTCCTTCTTTTCAGCGCGCCCCTGTTTGCCGCCCTGACCATGGCCGGTGGCCTGTGGAAGGACCGGCCCGCGGGCTATCTCAGGCGGATCGGCTGCGCCAATCTCGGCTTCATGATCTGCGGGGTTTGGCCCGCGCACCTCGGGTTCCTGGCCCAGTGGACCAGTCCCGCCCTGCTGCTGTGGATGATCCTGGCGGTCGAGTTGAACGACGTCTTCGCCTACCTTTCGGGCAAACTCCTCGGGCGTCGGGCACTCTGCCCGAACACCAGCCCCGGCAAGACCCGCGGGGGCCTGATCGGTTCCCTCGTCCTGACCACGGCCTTCGTCACGCTCACCGGCATCCTCTTCTTTGGCGGCGAACCCGTCGGCGAGGTCCGGCTCCTCGTTCCCCTCGGCCTGGTCCTCGCCCTGACCGGCACGGCTGGCGACCTCATCCTCTCGTCGATCAAGCGCGACCTCGATCTCAAGGACCTCGCGGAGTCGCTGCCGGGGCACGGGGGCCTGCTCGACCGTTGCGACAGCCTCGTCTTCGCGGCCCCGGTCCTCGCGCTTTCCCTCGCCTTGATCGAGCGCCTGACCCGCTTCCAACCCGAACACCTCCACGCCCTGCTGCCATGATCTTCTCTTCTCCCTCCCTGCCTGCCCCCTGGGTCGATCATCCCCGGGTGTCTCCCGACCGGAAACCCCCCGCCTGGGAACACGTCCTGCATCACCTGACCTGGTCGCTGGTGCGAGTCGGCGTCTTCCATCGGCACCAACTTTCGATCCGGGGGGCGTCCCACCTGCCGCTTGAAGGTCCGGCGGTGCTCGTCGCCAACCATGCGTCGCACCTCGACACCCTGCTGCTCGGCGCGTCGTTGCCGGCACGACTGCGTGCCCGCTTTTCGCCGCTTGCGGCGGGCGACACCTTTTTCCGGAATCCCCTCCAGAGCTGGTTGTCGTCGCGTTGTCTCAACCTGCGTCCCCTTTGGCGGAACCGTCTTCAGCCGCATGCACTCCAGCGGCTGCGGGAGTCCCTTGTCGAGCAGCAGGGCTTGTTTCTGTTGTTTCCGGAGGGCACCCGTTCCCGGGACGGGGAGATGGGACGGTTCAAGCCGGGGATCGGCATGCTGGTGGCCGGCACCCCGATCCCGGTCGTGCCCTGCCACATCCGCGGGACCCACCAGGCATGGCCGGCCGATCACCGGCTCCCGTCGCGCGGCAAGCTGGAGCTCCGGATCGGCCGACCGCAGTGCTTCGCGGATGCCCCGGCGGGATCCGGCGCCTGGCGCGACATCGCGCACCGGCTCGAGGATGCCGTCGTGGAGCTCGGGCGGTCGACCGGTCACCAGAGGCCCGGGCTGGCGGCTTGAGATGAGCCGTTCATCGGACGAACGTCCGTCGAATGTCCTTGGCGACCGGGGGGTTGGAGTCATTCCATTCGGAGCATGAAACGATTGAGCATTGCCCTTCTGGCGGGGGCGATGATGGCGGGGTCGGCGACGGCCGAGAAAGTCTTCGACGCCGAGAGCATGGACAGCTGGATGGTCAAGCCCGAGCATCCGCCGGTGTGGCGGGTGGTGAAGGACAAGCAGGGCGAGCCGATGATCGCGCGCCAGCCGGGCGGCAGCTACCTGTGGACCCGGGAGGCCTTCGGTGATTTCGTACTGGAGATGGAGTACAAGGTCAGCAAGGGCTGCAACAGCGGCGTCTTCTTCCGCACCGATCCGGACAACCCGGTGCAGGGCGGATTCGAGATCCAGATCTTCGACTCCCACGGCCAGGAACCGACGACCCACAACACCGGCGCACTCTACGATGCGTCACCCGCGTCGAGCATGCCCGAGAAGCCCGCCGGCCAGTGGAACACCTTCCGGCTCGAGTGCGTGGGTCCGAAAATCACCGTCACGATCAACGGCGTGCAGGTGCAGGACCTCGATCTCGACCGCTGGGACACGCCCAACAAGAATCCCGACGGGTCGAAGAACAAGTTCAAGACCGCGCTCAAGGATCTGCCGCGCACCGGCCACATCGGCTTCCAGGACCACGGGCACAATGTCTGGTACCGGAAGATCTCGATTGAGGCCTCCTAAGTCGCTGGTTCCTAAAGGTTCTGGTCAGCCGACAGAACATGGGTTGGCCCGGCCGCCGGAGGCGTCGCAGTCGTTAACGGCTTCAAAATTCGAATCTAGTGACTCGCGCCTTCTCAACGATGCATTACATGCCTAATCTTCCGTTGACAGCCTGAGTCGAAACTGTTCACATGAACTCATGACTTCCGGTTTTCCAACGTTTGTCGATTTCTTTGCCGGGAGCGGCCTGGTCACCCAAGGAGCCCAGCATGCCTGCACTCCTGTCTGGTCGAACGACATCTGCCCAAAGAAGGCCGCCATCTACACCGCAAACCACGGCACGGGCCATTTTCACCAAGACTCCATCGAGAACGTAAACGGCTCCACGATTCCCCAAGGTGACATCGTCTGGGCCAGCTTCCCCTGTCAAGACCTCTCGCTCGCAGGTAAGATGGGTGGCCTTGCAGCCTCCCGCAGTGGACTCTTCTGGGAATGGCTTCGCGTACTTGATGAGATGCCGGAACGGCCCAAGGTGATTGCGCTCGAGAATGTCACAGGTCTGCTTTCCTCGAACGGAGGAGAAGACTATCGCCTCCTTCACAAAGCGCTCCGCGCCCGCTCCTACAGGATCGGCCCGATGGTAATTGATGCTCGGCATTGGCTGCCACAGTCACGTCCGAGGGTGTTCGTCGTCGCCGTCCAAGAGCATTTTGATGCGACAGACCATGAAGATTTAGGCCCAAATTGGTTGCACTCAGATTCTGTGACTCAAGTGATTACTTCCCTTGAAGGAAGCGTGTTTTGGAGCATGCCTTTCCCAAAAAATCGTCCCAAGAAACTTTCGGAAATTATCGATTGGGAAGTACCGGTTTTCGATGAAGCCAAGACCGAGCAACTTCTTTCGATTATTGCGGCGAGGCACACGTCCCGTCTCAAAAGTATCCCAAAGAGTCAACGTGCGGTCTTCCCGGGCTACCGCCGGACCCGCAACGGGAAGCAAGTCTTGGAGCTGCGCTTCGACAATATTTCGGGTTGCCTCCGCACAGCGGAGGGAGGTAGCAGTCGTCAGTTTCTCATCCTACATGAGAAAGGAAAGTGGACTGCTCGTCTCATTACCACCCGGGAGGCCGCGCGCCTGATGGGAGCGCCTGATTCGTATCAACTTGCTGCCAACTACAACGAAGCCTACAGCGCCATGGGTGATGCTGTTGCAGTTCCGGTAGTCAAACACCTCGCGGAACACCTCCTTGCTCCCCTTGCCAAGCTTTCCAAGTCCTATGCCAAGAGATCTCGAAAGGAGTCTGCAAGAATTCGCCTCAGCGCATAATTTCCTCGGGCAAAAAGGTGCTTTATGCGTTGCCCTCGTGATCACAAGGGCGGCCATTGAGCAGGGGCTTCCCCTTGATCCGGGCAAGCTGGTGACCAAGGCGAAGGGCCAGGTTTTAGGCTTGGGCAAAAGTGGTGTTCAGAAGGTTTTATCCGACCACAAAGTCACCAAGATTCTTGCTGCCGAAGGGGGTAGAACGAGCCGAGGCAGTCTCGGAAACATGCAGGATTACGTCGCGTTTCTTAACAAGCAGAGTGCGACCTCTGGGTTCAATTTGAGCGCCGTCGAGAAGTGGTGGGTAGCCCGCGTCCGGGATTTTTTCGATGCCTCACCAATCAAATTGAAGGTGGATGCCGGCTCATCGCTTAAAGCCTGCCTCACAGGCATTTTCGATGAAGCAAAACGCCGTCAAGCTGAGAATCATGGCTCAACGGTGGTGGGCGCGGTCATGCAGCATCTCGTCGGAGCAAAGCTCGAAACGCTCTATCCTGACCAAGAAATTATGCATAGCGGCTACTCGGTCGCAGATGCGCCAACGGGAAGATCGGGAGACTTCGAAATAGGAGACTGTGTCATTCACGTTACAACCGCTCCGTCAAAACTGCTCCTCCTGAAGTGCCAGGAGAACTTAGATAAAGGCCTCCGCCCCCTCGTTATCTCGAATGCTGCCGGAGCGCAAATGGCAGAAACCCTCGCCGATGAACTCCAGATTTCCAAGCGTGTCGAAGCACTCGATATCACTCAATTTCTTGTCGCGAATGTCCTCGAATGGACGTCTTTCAACGGAAGTAAACGGCGGGCCACGCTTGAAGAACTCATTGTTCGCTACAACCGCATTATTGCCGATTGCGAAACCGATCCGAGTCTGAAGATTGCGGTAGCCTGATCACGTGCGTCGGTTAGTCCCAGGTGCCATGCATTCGGAGGAATTTACTACGGTAATCATAGGAACTTTGGGCGCGAGGAAGGTGTTGTGGTGCAGTCGTGCCGCCCGCTCAAAGAAACGCCTCCACGTCGACGAAGTCCTGTCCGTGGATGAGTTCCGCGAGAATGGGGGCGTCGGTGAGTTCCTCGATCACTCCCTTGTTGGTGATGGCGGCGGTGTCCTGCTCCTCCTGCAGGTTGTTGAGGACCAGTCCGGCGACTTCGAGGTCGCTGGCACGGATGTCTTCGACGGTCAGGATGGTGTGGTTGAGGGCGCCGAGGCGGTTGGCGACGACGACGATCACCGGCAGCGAGAAATCCGTGGCGAGGTCGGCCATGTCGTAGCCCTTGGCCAGCGGCACCCGCCAGCCGCCGGCACCTTCGATGATGATCGCCTGGTGCTGCTTTTCGAGCATCTTGCCGGAAGCGACCAGCGAGGCGGGATTGATTTCGGCATTCGACAGCATGGCGGCGACCTGCGGCGCGACGGGGGCCTGCAGCCACAGCGGGTTGACGGTCTCCACGTCGAGTCCGCCGGAGGCTTCGGCGAGCAGTTCGGCGTCGGTCCGCTCGCCGCAGCAGACCGGCTTGAAGCCAACGGCATCGACGCGGGCCTCGCGCAGCGCGCGGATCAGGAGGCGGGAAAAGTAGGTCTTGCCGACGTCGGTGTCGGTTCCGGTGATGAACCAGCTCATGGATTTTCAGGGGTTTCCGGGGGCTTGGACTCGGGTTCAGCCGCGGCGGCTGCCGCCTTGGCCGCTTCGGCGGCCGCCTTGGCGGCCTCGGCGGCCTTGCGGCGTTCCTCTTCGCGTTGCTGCTGTTCGCGACGTTCCTCCTCGAGCTGCTTGCGAAGTTCCTCGGCGCTGGCCACCTGGCCGCGGAGTTCCTCGATGCGGGACTCGAGGTCCCGGATCTGGTCGTCCTTGGGGGCGGGCTGGGCGCGGGGCGGTTCCTCAACCTCCCACATTCCGTTCGCTTCCAGATACTTCTGAATCAGCATCCAGATCGCCGTCGCCAGAATCAGCGACATCATCTTCGGTCCCCAGTTCTTCCGAAACGCTTTTCTCATCTTCGTTGTTCTTGTTGAGGAAGATCTCCTCCATCCGTTCGCTGAAGTCCTCGCTCTTCAGGTTGCGCTCGATGTTTCCCTCGGAGCACAGCGAGATGCCGCCGGTTTCCTCGCTGACCACCACGCAGACCGCATCCGTTTCCTCGGTGAGGCCGATTGCGGCGCGGTGGCGCAGGCCGATCGAGCGGTCGGCGAGTTCCTTCTGGCTGACCGGCAGCACGCAGCCGGCGGCGACCAGTTTTTCATCGGCGAGGATCACCGCGCCATCGTGGAGCGGCGACTTCGGAAAGAAGATCGAGAGTGCAAGCTCCGGAGAAAAGTCGGCATTGAGCGTGGCACCCGTGTCCTGCTGGCTCTTGAGCGAGATGTTCCGCTCGATGGCGAAGAGCGCGCCGATGCGCTTCTTCGACAAGGACATCACGGCCTGCTCGAGGCTTTCGAGGAAGTCGAGCTGGCGGCGGTCGTTGCGCAGCAGCCAGTCGAGCCAGCGGCTGCTGCCGACCCGGGCCAGCGCGGTGCGGATCTCCGGCTGGAAGATCACGGGCAGGGCGATGAGCAGGACCAGCAGGCCGCGGGTGACGAGGAAGCTGATGACCTGGAACTTGAAGATCTGGAGCAGCGCCGTGAGCATCAGCAGGATGACCATCAAGCCGACCAGGATGCGGGCGCCGCGGGTCGCCTTGAAGGCGCGATAGATCTGATAGATCCCGATGCTCAGGATCAGGATCTCGACGCCGTAGCGCCAATTCTGTTGGATGAATTCCCACATGGGCTGCCGGAGCTTAGCGGCACGGGGTGCGGGCTGTCACTTGCAGTTTCGGGAATCGTGGCGGGCGGTCTTCCCATAGGACCCATACGTCCCATGGGACCTATGCCAGCGGCTCCGCCGTCAGTTTTCGGCCGGATGTTCCTTCAAGAGCTCTTCCGGCGAATAAAAGAGCCGGCTTCCGGTGGCCTTGCGGACCTCGGCGACCTTTTCCGGGGTGATGGCGGAGGCCTCGTTGCCGAAATGGTTGCGGACGTAGGTCAGGACCGACGCGATTTCCTCGTCGTCGAGCAGGCCGGCGAAGGGGGTCATCGGCACCTGGCCGGGATACTTCACGCCCTTGACCTCCAGCGGCCCCATGAGGCCGTGGAGGGTGAGCTTGATCAGCCGCTCCTCGTTGCCCTGTACCCAGAAGGTTCCGGCGATGGGCGGGAAGCCGGTCGAGGGGAGGCCTTCGCCGTCGGGCTGGTGGCAGGTCACGCAGTGGCCTTCGCGGTGGTAGATCTCGTGGCCGGCGAGAAAGCGGGCGCGCTCCGCTTCGGTCAGGCGGGCGGGCGGCTTGGGAGCCGGAAATTCCTCGACCTCGACCTCCTCCCTGCCGGCGAGGCGGGAGGCGGCGGTGTGCGTCGGGTTCTTCGACCAGTTGTCGAGTGGCAGGGCCGCGGCTGCGGCGACGATCTTCTTCGCGGCGTTGTTGTCGAGCCACGAGGCGGCGGCGACGGCTTCGAGCCTTACCCGGCCGTGGTCGTCACCGGCGGCCGCCATCAGCAGGGCGGTGTGGTCGTCGAACTCGCGGAAGTTGTAGCGCAGGGCCTTCACCGTGGCGGAGCGGACCCTGAAGTCCGGCGAACCTAGTAGTTTGCGCAGGAGACCGGTGTCGATCCGGTTGAGGCCCCAGGTGGCCCACAGGGCCTCGAGTTGATGGTGTCCATGGGCGGGATCCTCCGGGTCGAGTGACTGCACCCAGGCGGACAGGGCGGGAAGCGCCTTTTCCGGATCGTGCGAACGGATCTCGCGGCGGGTGCGGTAGCGGACGCGGTAGTCCGGGTGCTTGAGGTTCTCGAGCAGCACGGCGAGCGGGGCACTCTCGATCGGAGGGGCCTTCACCAGCGGTCGCGAGGGGTAGGTGATGCGGTAGATGCGGCCGTGGGCCTGGTCGCGCATCGGGTCGCGGGCATTGTGCTGCATGTGGCCGATGAGCGCGTTCTGCCAGTCGGCGACGTAGAGCGAGCCGTCGGGGGCAAACTCGAGGTCGACCGGGCGGAAGTTGCCGTCGGACGACTTGAGCAGATCCTGGCGGAAGGTGGTCTTGTAGCCGGTGCCGTCGTCCTCGATCCGGTGCTGCTTGATGCCGAGGAAGCCGATGGTGTTGCAGACCAGCATGTCGCCCTGGACCTCATCCGGGAAATGGGAGGAGGAGACGAACTCGAGGCCGGAGGTCGGGCGGACGGCGTTGCCCTTCGGCGCGAGATTCGGTGTGCCGGGGTTCTTGGCGCCGTAGGGGGTCTTGAGGGCGACCGGCAGCATCCAGTTGATCGCCGGCCCGGAGGTGTGGAGGAAGAAGCACTGGCCCCAGTCGTCGAAGGCGATGCCCCATGGATTCGGGATGCCCATCTGCACGGTGCGCTCGAGCTTGGTGCGCTGCGGCGAGAAGCGGTAGAAGCCGCCGTCGACCCCGCGGACCGGACCGTAGGGGGTCTCGACGCCGGTGTGGAGGAACACGCCCTCGGCCATCATGATCGCACCGGAAGGATCCGCGCAGAACGCGCCGGCGGCGTGGTGGGTGTCGTGGGTGTCGAATCCGGTGAGCACGATCTCCCGCGAGTCGGCCTGGTCGTTGCCGTCCTCGTCGCGGAGGAGCATCAGGTGGGGGTTTTCGGCGACGTAAACGCCCCCGGGCGCGAGTTCGAAGCCGGTCGGCAGGTGCAGGCGGTCGGCAAAGACGGTCTCCTTGTCGGCGCGGCCGTCGCCATCGGTATCCTCGTAGATCAGCAGCTTGTCATCGGGGCGCTCGTCGCCGGGGCGGTAGTGAGGGTAGCTTGGCATGGTCGCGACCCACAGCCGGCCGCGGTCGTCGAAGGACAGCTGGACCGGGTTGGCGAGGTTGGGAAAGTCGGCCTCCGAGGCGAAGAGTTCGACCTTGTAGCCTTCGGGAACGGTGAGGTCTTTCACGGCTTCGGCACCGTCCGCGTAATCCGGCTGGCCGTTCTTGTTGCTCGGCCGGTAATTGGTTTTGACCTCCGGCAGTTCCGGGGTCTGGGAGTCGGCCGCGGCGAGATCGAAGGCCTTTCCGGCGAGCGCGGAGTGGATGTAGTCGTCGCGCACTTCGGTCATGGCGCGCAGCTTCCTGGTTTCGGCAGGGTAGTTGTCGGGCCCGAAGGGTTTGTAGCGGCGGCCGTCGACGTGGACGCCGTTGAGCATCCGGTAGTCGTTGAACCAGAACCAATTCTTGTCGCGGACGGCCTCGGCGAGCTTGTCCGGGTCGGCATGCGAGCGGCGGGGATCCTGACCGAAGGCCAGATCGGCGAGTGCCGGGCCGAGCTTCCGGTAGCCGGCGTCGGTGGGGAGGAAGCCGTTGCGGGTGAAGTCGCCCCCGAACCCGGGGTAGAGGCGGGCCGTCGCGGTGAAGAGGTCGATGAACTCGACCTTTCGCGCGGCGGCGACTTCCTTCATCGCGGCGGTGTAGAGCGCGAGGCGTTCGTTTTCAGCGGTGCCGTCGGGCAGGTCGCGCTCCGCCGACAGGTCCTCGAAGGCGATGGGCGAGACGAGGATCAGGCGTGGGGCCGAGGTGCCGTTGTATTTCTGAGCCCGGGTGTGGGTGATGAAGGCGTCGATCTCGCCCTTGAAATGCTCGAGTCCGGCCTCGCCGTCGAAGGACTCGTTGTAGCCGAAGAAGGCGAGCAGGGTGTCGATCTTGAGCGTGGTCAGCCACTCGTCGGGGGTCGGGTGGTGGCCGCGTCCGGCGTGGACCTTGCGATCCGGATGGAATTTATCCGCGCCGGGGAAGGCCCACTGCGACGGGCGCGACGGGTGGGGCCGGAAGCCGGCGGTGTTACCCGGGCGGCAGAAATTACGGACGACGAGCTTCTTGTCGGGGTAGCGGAGATGCAGCTCGGTCTCGAGCCACGGGTGGTCGAGCATCCGTTCGCCGAGGCCGTTGCCGATCAGGCCGATGCGTTCGCCGGACACCGGCGGGGTGGCACCTTCGAGAGGCACCGCGAGTGCGAGGAGGGTGAGAAACAGGCGGGTCATTTTCGGCCGCTGTTTACCTCTGCCGGGAACCCGATCTGTCATCCCGGAACGCCAAACGCCCTTCCCGGTCGGGAAGGGCGCTCACGAACGCGCTTTGGTTTCTGGGCTCAGAATTTCTTGGCCACCGCGCGGTCGTCACCGAGTTGGGGTCGGTTGGGTTGGGCGGGAATCTGCCCGGGATTGATGACAAATTCGTCCAGCTCGGGAGCGTGGACGAACAGTTCGCCGTGGATTTCCTCGATGGTGACGAATCCGGGGAAGCCGGGGCAGTGGCCGCTGCGCCACGGGCTGATGCCCGTGGCATCGATCAGGCGGTAGGCGTCGCTGCCCAGCTGGGCGTAGATGCGGCGGTCAATGCCGCGCTCGCGCTCGCTCGGGCTTACGGAGCCGAGGATGAGCTGGCGGAAGACCAGGTTGCGCCACTCGACGCGGGTCTTGATGCCGCGGCGGAGGTAGTGGCTGGCGGCGGTGCCGTCGGCCTCGAAACGGACGGATCTCAACAGAAGTTCCTTCGCGTGCTCGAGGACGGCGGTCTTCTGGGAGGGGCGCAAGGGCTGCGATGCAATGGTTTCGGCCTGGGTCGGGCCAATCTGGAGGACCAGTGCGGCGAGCGTCGGGAACAGGATGCTCTTCATCGAGGCCGAGCATGCCACGTCTTGGCGATCCGGATATTACGGGATCGCGTATGATTTCGGGAAGCGGGAAGCGGGAAGCGGGAAGCGGGAAGCGGGAAGCGATGTCAGGCCTGGAGGGAGGGGACCTCGACGGTGGTGTCGGTGTCGGCCTCGTAGTCGACGCCTTCGAGCCCGAAGCCGAAAAGCCGCAGGAAGCTGGCATCGTAGCCCTCGATGTCGGCGTATTGCTGGAGGTTCTCGGTGTTCACGACCTTCCAAGCCTCATCGACCGCCGCCTGCACGTCGGGGGCCATTTCCCAGTCGTCGACCCGGATGCGGCCCTGGTCATCGGGCTGCGGCTCGCATTTGCCGTAGAGTCGTTCGCGGAACAGGCGGTCCATCTGCTCGATGGTGTCCTCGTGGGTGCCCTTGGCCTTCATCACCTTGTAAAGCAGCGAGATGTAGAGCGGGACGACCGGGATGGCGGAGGAGGCCTGGGTGACCAGCGCCTTGTTCACCGAGACCCAGGCCTTGCCGTTGAGCGGGGCGAGCTTCCGGTCGAGCCGCCGCTGGGTGACTTCGAGGTCGGTCTTGGCCGCGCCGATGGTGCCGTTGGTGTAGATCGGCCAGGTGACTTCGGGGCCGATGTAGGAGTAGGAAACGGTCTGCACGCCGTCGGCCAGCACGCCGGCCTCGAGCAGTGCGTCCATCCACATCTCCCAATCCTCGCCGCCCATCACGGCGACGGTGTGGTCGATCTCGGTCTGGTTGGCGGGCTCGAGGGTGATCTCGTTGACCACCTTGGTGGTGGTGTTGAGGTTCTTGTTGGTGAAGGGCCGTGCCAGCGGCTTGAGCACCGACTTGAAGATCTCGCCGCTGTCCGGGTGCTGGCGGCGGGGCGAGGCGAGCGAGTAGACGACGCAGTCGATCTGCTTGAGGTCGGCCTTGATGGCGTCGATCACCGTCTTCTTCATCTCGTGGGAAAAGGCGTCGCCGTTGAAGGATCGGGCGTAGAGGCCGGCGGCCTTGGCTTCCTTCTCGAAGGCGACCGTGTTGTACCAGCCCGCGGTCCCGGTGCCCTTTTCGGAGCCCGGCTTGTCGAAAAACACGCCGATGGTCGAGGCCCCGCAGCCGAAGGCGGTGGCGATGCGCGAGGCGATGCCGTAGCCGGTGGAGGAACCGATCACGAGCACCCGCTTGGGGCCGTTCTCGATCGGGCCGCGGGACTTGACCAGGTCGATCTTGTCGGCGACGTGCCGGGCACAGCCATCGGGGTGCGAGGTGGTGCAAATGAATCCTCGGATCTTCGGCGCAACGATCATACGGGGGCGGACCCTAGGGGGCGATCCGGCGCGGGGCAAGCGCGGGGGAGGGGGTCGAACGGCGGATGGAGCGGCCCCGTCTGGAAGCCCGGCCCGGCGGTCGTGACGGAATCCTGCGTGCATCGGGCGGTGGAGCTGCTAGGGTGAGGGTTGCCATGAACGTCATCAGGATCATCGCTTTCTCGGCCCTCATCGGCCTGGCCCCGGGTGCCGACCTTCACCGGGTCGAGATCAAGGAAATCAACACCACCATTCAACAGACTCCGCGCTATCAGGTGTCCGGCCTGAAGGACAAGCCCTTCGATCCGCGCTACTGGCTTGAGATCGAGGCCGAACTCGAGGTCGAGAGCCTGACCGACACCGAATTCATCCCGGAACTCCGGACCAACTGGTTCGCCATCGTGCGGGCCATCGACAAGACGGCCCCGGGTGGGAAAAAGAACGTGATGCTGACCGGTGAGATCACGTTCCAGAACATCCGGGCCAAGGATGGCGAGGCCCACCTCATCGCCTTCATCGGTCCCGACACGCTCGAGAAGCTGACTGGAGAGGATCGGCCCAACGAGGGGGATGTGGAGGGCATCGCCCTGACGGTGTCCGGTCCGGGCGTCGCCAGCGAAGGGTCTCGTGCGGCCGGCCTGGAGAAGGCGACGGCCAAGGAGCAGACCCGCTGGTGGGCAAAATCGATGTACGAAACCGTGGCCGAGGCGATCGTCGCCAAGGACCGGACCCCTTTCGCCCCCTTGTGGTGGGACCGTTACCCGACGGAAAAAGTCGACTAGACGCCAGCCGCCTGAAAAGCCCGTCGGCGAAGACAACCCGGGCGCCGGCAGGGGCATTCTCGGATTTTTTTGGGAACGGAATTGACAGCGGACTCCAATCGCGGCAAATGGGCCGCGCATGAGACTCAATCTCAATAAGGAATCATTTCGGGGCCGAAAGGCCGGAAGCATGCCGGAAGCCGGGGTGATCCGGCGGGCGGCTGCCGCACTGGCGGTGGGCGTGACGGTGGCGGGTGCGCAGGACGCGCTGGAGGGGATCGGAACGCTCGAAGGGCTGACGGTGGTCGGCAGCAGCGAGGCGGTTTGGGATCTGGCGGGGGCGGCTGCCTACATTGAGGCCGAGCAGTTCCGCGACCGGGGCTACACCGACATCAATCAGATCCTGGCCACGGTGCCGGGCGTGTATCTCCGTCAGGAGGACGGCTACGGCAATTTCCCCAACATCTCGATGCGCGGTGCCGATGGCACCCGGACCTCGAAGGTGACGGTGATGGAGGACGGCATCCTCACCGCCCCGGCGCCTTACTCGGCCCCGGCGGCCTATTATTTCCCGAAGAGCGGGCGGATGTCGGCGATCGAAGTGCTGAAGGGGTCGAGCCAGGTCCGCTACGGTCCGCAGACCACCGGCGGCGTGCTGAACTTCCTTTCGACGCCCATCCCCGGTGACGGCGGGCCGAATTTCTACTCGCGCACCACCGGTGGCAGCGACAGCACCTTCAAGAACCACACCTGGTACGGCGACACCTTCGAGACCGACTACGGCCGCTGGGGCTACCTGCTCGAATTCCACGGCGAAAGGAGCGACGGCTTCCGCAACTTCACGGGTCCGGCCGAGGGGGACAGCGGCTACCGCTTCTTCGAGCCGATGCTCAAGGCCTTCTGGGAAATCGACGGCGCCGTGAAGCAGCGCTTTGAGGTCAAGCTGGGCATGACCGACTTCGAGTCCGACGAGGGCTACCTGGGCCTGACCGAGGCCGACGCGCGCTTCAGTCCCGACACGCGCTACGCGGCGACCCAGTTCGACCTGATGGACACCAAGCAGTACCGTTCCTACTTCCGCTACATCCTCGAGCCGAGCGAGGACTTCTCGCTGCAGTCGACGCTCTACTGGAACAACTTCCGGCGGAACTGGTACAAGCTCGGCGATGTTTCGCTGACCCAGAGCCCGGCGATCGACGGCCGTGGCCGGATCGGCACCGGACGCACCGACCTCCACACGGCCCTGCTGAATCCCGCCCTCACGGCCGTTCTTCAAGGCAACGCGACCGGCTCGATCGGGGTCAAGGCGAACGCCCGCTACTACAACGCCTACGGCTGGCAGAACCAGGCCACGTGGAACTTCACGACCGGGCCGGTCGATCACGAGCTGACCGCCGGGCTCCGCTTCCACTACGACCGGATATTCCGCGAGCAGTGGAACGACGTCTACAACGCCAACGGCGGCTCGAACTTCACGCTCTTCAGTTCCGGGGTTCCCGGGGCGGAAAGCAACCGCCTGCAGGAAACCTTCGCGACCGCCGTCTACGTCGAGGACGAGATGCGGATCGGCAACCTGACCCTGCGCCCGGGCTTCCGCTACGAGCATCTCGACATCTCGTGGACCGAGTTCCTCGGCCCCGGGATGAAGATGGACGACGCCTACGGCATCTGGGCCGGCGGCATCGGGTTCAACTACGAGTTCAACGAGTGCCACAGCACCTACGGCGGCATCTTCCGCGGCGTCTCGGTGCCCGGTCCGCGCGCCTACATCAATACCGGGGTGCGCGAGGAGGAAAGCCTCGGCTACGAACTCGGCTGGCGGTATCGCAAGGGCGGGCTGCTCGTGGATACGGCGGCCTTTTTCACCGACTTCGACAACCTGATCGGCGTGGATGCCGGACTGGGCGGTGGCGGCAACAGCCAGAACGCCGGCGCGGCGGAGGTCTGGGGTGTCGAGAGCATGATCACCTACGACCCGGTGTTCGACCGGGGCCTGGGCTTCAATCTGCCGATGTATCTGAGCGCCACCTGGACCAGTGCCGAATTGCAGGAGGCGCTGGTGGCCGGCGGTGCCGACAACATCTACGCCGGCGGCCAGCCGGGGGCCGACATTCCCTACGTGCCCGAGTGGAAGCTCGCGACCGGGGTGGGTTTCATCGCCGCCGACTGGGGTGTGAACCTGGACGCCTACTTCACCAGCCACACCTACGGCACGGCGCTGAATTCCAACGTGCCGGTCACCACCGCCCGCCAGGGGAAGATCGACTCGCTCTTCCTGGTGGACCTGACCGGCTACTATCAGGTTTGTGAAAACTTCAAGTTGGTTGGTGGCATCCAGAACCTCTTCGACGAGCGAGGCATCACCACCCGCCTGCCCGAGGGTCCGCGCACCAACCTGCCGCGGACCTGGTTCACCGGGGTCGAGGCGACGTTCTGAGCTGCGGTCATTCGAGCTTGCCCCTGCGCCCGTCGGTTGCGGCGCAGGGGTGCGCCGCCTCCAAGTCAGGAACGCGCGACGCTGTCGCGCACCGAAGCAGGGGAAGATGGGACCTCCTGAAGGAGGAACCACGAACCGAACAGGCGGGCCAGTGGCGTACGTAGTCCCTGCTTCAGGAGGCCTTCGTTTTCCGCATGTTCGTTTCGCCTCGCTTGGATGGCGTGAGGCAGTTAGATTTCTCGTGGCCTTCGCGCCAACATCATGGATGCCCTCACCGCCCCGAAGCTCGTCGCCCGCAAGAACATCTTCAATTTCTGGCACCAGTGGTTCCAGATCATGGACCCGCAGGGGAATATCCTGCTCTACACCAAGATGCGCGCCTTCAAGCTGCGCGAGGACATCCGCATCCTGGGACCGGACAAGCAGACCGAGATTGTGACCATGCGGGCGCGGCAGATCCTCGATTTCGGGGTCACCTACGACGTCAGGGATGGCGCGACCGGGGCACCCATCGGGGCTTTTCGGCGCAAGGGGATCAAGTCGATCTTCAAGGACGAGTGGCTCATTCTCGACACCGCCGACCAGGAGGTCGGGATGATTCAGGAGGACTCCGGCGGGTTGGCGTTTCTGCGCCGGTTTCTCGGGGGAATCGTCAACCTGTTCGCCCCGCAGCAGCACCACGGCCGGATCGGGCAGAGGCCGGTGCTGACCTTTCAGCAGACCCGGAATCCCTTCGTCACCAAGACCTACCTCGATTTCTCGATGGACGGCGGCGGCCTTCTCGACCGCCGCATGGGCCTGGCGGCCGCCGTGCTCTTCTGCGCGATCGAGGGCAAGCAGGACTGACGCTTACGGCGCGGCCGGCTTGACTTCGACGCGGGGGACCACCGTCGCGAAGTCGATCCCCGCGCCGCAGACGTCGACATCGGCGGACCAGGTGCCGGGCTTCGCGCCTTCGAGGGTGATCGTCACCGTGTGGGTCGTGCCGGCCGGGATCGTGACCGCGGGCTCGATCCACAGGGTTTCGAAGTCGCCGAACATGTTCTCGCCGCGGTAGGCCTCGGAAACGGACGTGATGGTGAAGCCGTTGAGAAAATCGTAGTAGAGATCGATGCTCTCGAGATCCTCGTCGGTGGTGCCGGGGTTGGTGATCTCCAGGATGAGGTCGATCGAGTCGCCCACCTGAACCTCCGGCGGGCAGCGATGGATCACGGAAAAAGTCGAGCCCGAGCCGAAGCCGCCGCTGCCGAGGCTGAATGTGCTGGCGGTCTGGAAGGCCTGCCAGGCGACGAAGGCGACCACCCAGAGCCCGCTCGTGACGAGAAAGGTGACAACGGCGGTGAGGATGACGGCGCTCGAGGTTTTCATGACAACGATTCGGTGGTGGGATCGGAACCGAGCTCGAGGATGCTGACGATTTCCGAGGCGGGATCGTGGGCCCGCATCAGCGTCTCGCCGATCAGCACGGCATTCGCTCCGGCGTCGAGGACCTGCTGGCAGTCGGCGAGGGATTTGAGGCCCGACTCGGAAACGAGCAGCGTGCCGTCAGGCACCTCGTCGGCGAGCTTCTCGGTGGTTCCGAGGTCGGTGGTGAAGGTCTTCAGGTTGCGGTTGTTGATGCCGATCAGGTCGGCGTCGATCTCCAGCGCCCGCTCCATTTCCGGCAGGTCGTGGACCTCGACCAGCACGTCGAGTTGGAAGGTCCGGGCCTCTTGGTAGAGCGACTTGAGCTGCTCGTCGTCGAGGGCGGCGACAATGAGCAGGATCGCATCGGCCCCGGCGACGACCGCCTCGTGGATCTGGACCGGGTGAATCGTGAAGTCCTTGCGGAGCAGGGGGGCTTCGGAAAATTCGGCGATCTTGCTGAGGTAGCTCAGCGAACCCTGGAAGTAGGGTTCGTCGGTGAGGATGGACAGACAGGAGGCCCCGCCATCGAGGTAGCGCCTGGCCTGCCGGATGGGATCGAAGTGGGGATCGATCACCCCGGCGGAGGGGGAGGCTTTCTTGATTTCGGCGATCACCCCGAGCCGGTCGGGCCCGCGGTCCAGCGCCGAGCGGAAACCGCGGAAGTCGTCACGCTGGAGGGCGGCGGCCCGGATGTGGGCGGCGCGGGGCAGCAGGGCTTCGACCTCCAGGCGTTTGGTCGCGATGATCTCGGCAAGCTTGTCGGACACGGGCGGAGCCTATGGCTCCGAAGTTCCAAGTGAGAAGTTCCAAGTTCCAAACCTTGGCGGAAGCGGGGTGTTGCTGCTGGTTTTTTAGCAGCAATGGCGGTTCGGACATGCGTGGCAGGGAGCGTGGCAGGGAGCGTGGCAGGGAGCGTGGAGGGAGAGTGGCGGGCGTGGGGGTGGAGGTGATGTGCGGATGGAGGTCGGGTGGAATGCGACGGCGACGGATTCGAAAAAATTCTCTTGCCCGGACGGTGCGGAGATGTAGAAACCCGCACGCGTTCACGCGACGCGGGTGTAGCTCAGGGGTAGAGCGCAACCTTGCCAAGGTTGATGTCGTGAGTTCGAATCTCATCACCCGCTCCATCAAGGCCCCGCCGGGAAACCGGCGGGGCCTTGTCTTTTCCCGGATGCCGGGCGCCAAGACGCCGCGCCGGCCGATCAGGGTGCCTCTCACCGGCAAGAAAAAGGACCCGCCGGTCTCTCCAGCGGGCCCTTCCCCCGCCAAGAGGCGGGGCGATGTGAGAATCGGGAAGTCCGGTCAGTCAACCAGGGTGACCTTGCCGTCCTGCAGGGAGTAGAGAGCGCCGACGATCTTGATCTTGCCCTCCTTCTCCAGTCCGGCGAGCACTTCGCTGCGCTCGCGCAGGTCGGCGACGGTCTTGCGGACGTTGGCCTCGATGACCTTGTCGACGAATTCCTTGTTCTTGGAGGAACGGTCGCCCTCGGTCTTGACGGCATCCACGGCCGGCTTGATCTCGGCGAGGAGCTCGGTCAGGTTGCCCAGCTCGACGTGGTCGCAGGCACCTTTCACGGCCCCGCACGCTTCGTGGCCGAGGACCATGACCAGCTTCACGCCGGCGGCGGCGGAGGCGAATTCCATCGAGCCGAGTTGCTCGACGCCTTCGATGTTTCCGGCCACGCGGCCGACGAAGATGTCGCCGATCCCCTGGTCGAAGACCTGCTCGACCGGAACCCGCGAGTCGACGCAGGAGAGGATGTAGGCCTTCGGGAACTGGCCCTCGGTGGCCTTCTTGATGCGGGCGGTGACGTTCGCGTCGCTGAGCTTTCCTTCAACGTAGCGGGCGTTTCCTTCCATCAGGTCCTTGAGGACACCGTCGGGCGTGAGGGCCTTCTGGGCCTCGGCATCCGGCTGGAGCGTCGCGGCGGAGAGTCCGCCGACCGCGAGAAGGGAGAGCAGGCTGGTGGTGGAGATGATGTTCTTCATGAGGTTGATTCGAATTGGAGGTTGTCTGTGACGGGGAAACCATTGACCGAATTTTGATGCATGCAAATGTTTTCGTGCTTTAGTGGTTGGAAAAGCGCGGTGGATTTTCCAACCGGCCCGGGGGCTTGGTTTTCGGTGCCGATCCGCCTAAAAGGCCGGGCATGTGGATGTGGGAGAAGCTTTCCGCAGCGAAGTGGCTCGATGCCTGGGAGGATCGGTTCCATGGCGACCCGGGCTTCGTGGTCCATTTGCTCAAGGGCGGGCGGACGCTGCGGGTCCAGGTTTTCCGTGATTCCCGCGAGGAGGTGGAGGCGATTGTCGAGCGCTTCGGGGGGCGGGTCCGGTCGCTCAAGGATGCCGACTGGAAGACGCCGCCACCCGCGCCGCCGCCGGTGAAGATCCGCGACCGCTTCCTGATCACGCAGGATGAGGCCGGATGGCAGGATCTGGCAGCCCGGCATCCGGATCGCGAGGTGATCTGCATTCCGCCGGAAATGGCCTTCGGCACCGGCGATCACGCCACCACTTCCGCCTGCCTGCGGCTTCTCGTCGACATTGCCCGCCGGCGCCGGGATGCCTGGACCTGCGCCGATCTCGGCTGTGGCACGGGACTCCTCGCGGTGGCGGCGGTCAAGCTGGGGGCAACCTCGGTCTTCGCCTGTGATTTCGATCCTTTCGCCGTGACGGTGACCCGGCGCAATGCGGCGCGCCACGACGCGCCGGCCATCGAGGTCGAGGAGCTCGACATTCTGAAGTGGGAGCCCGGCAAGCGCCACGACGTGGTGCTGGCCAACCTTTTCTCGACGGTGCTGATCCGGGCCTTTCCGGTGATCCGCAAGGTGCTGAAGCCCGGTGGAGATCTGGTGCTTTCAGGGATTCTGGCCGATCAGGCGTGGGAGGTTTTCGAGGCGGCGGCCGGCGAGGGGCTGGGATTTCCCGAAGTCGTCCGGAAGGGGAAATGGGTGACGGCGAGGGGGGGGTGGATGGCAGATCTCGTGGCGGGCGAGGGCGACTGAGGAATTCCTGCAAATCTCACTTGCGCGAGAGGCAGCCCGCGGTCAGAAACCCTTCGTTCCGCCGGGAGGGCGTTCATCCATTGAGGCCGCCCGATCCGGCGGCCTCCTTTATTTTCATCAATCGTTTCCCATGGACTCCATTTCATCCCGCATCGAGAAGGTCAACCCGTCGCTCACCCTCGCCGTCACCAACCAGGCCAAGGCCATGGCCGCCCGGGGTGAGGAAGTCTACGGACTGGCCGGTGGCGAGCCGGAGCTGGACACGCCGGACCACATCAAGGCGGCCGCGATCGTCGCGCTCCAGGAAGGCCGCACGAAGTACACCGCTTCCGGCGGCATCCCGGAGCTTCGCGAGGGTCTCGCCGCCAAGCTCGCGGCCGACAATGACCTCGAATACGAGCCGAAGCAGATTTGCGTGACCGCCGGGGCCAAGATGGCCTGCTTCAACGCCATCCTCGCGGTGGTCGAGGAAGGCGACGAGGTCATCATCCCCTCGCCCTACTGGGTGAGCTATCCGGAAATGGTCCGCCTGGCGGGCGGCACGCCGGTGATCGTCGATACCCTGGAGTCCGACGGCTGGAAGATGACGCCCGAGCAGTTCGAGGCGGCGATGACCCCGGCGACCAAGATGGTCATTCTCAACTCCCCCTCGAACCCGACCGGCGCGGTTTACAGCGAGGAGGAGCTGCGCGCGATCGGCGAGGTGGCGCTCTACGAGGACATCGTGATCCTTTCCGACGAGATCTACGAGAAGCTTGTCTATGGCGAAACCAAGCACGTCTCGATCGCCTCGTTGAGCCAGGAGCTCTACGACCTCACGATCACGGTCAACGGCTTCTCCAAGGCCTACTCGATGACCGGCTGGCGCCTCGGCTACACCGCCGCCCCTCCGGCGATCGCCGAAGCCATCATCAAGATCCAGAGCCACTCGGTGTCCAATGCCACGACCTTCGCCCAGTTCGGCGGCGTGGCGGCGCTCGAGGGCGACCAGACCTTCATCACCGACATGCGCGAGGAATACGACGGACGGCGTCAGTTCATGCTCGCGCGCCTGCAGGCGATCCACAACGTCCGCGTGGTTGAGCCGAAGGGAGCCTTCTACTTCTTCGTCCGCACCGGCGACATCGGCCTGAAGTCGCAGAACCTCTGCGACAAGCTGCTGTCGCGCTACAAGGTCGCCGCCATCCCGGGCGTTGCCTTCGGCTACGACGACGGCATCCGCCTGAGCTACTGCACGACGCTCGACATTCTCAACGAGGGTCTGACCCGTTTCGAGCAGTTCTGCCGGGAGCACTGATCGTCGGAGAAGGGACTTCCAGTCCCTTTTACCCAGGTCGCAGTCGAGTCGCCGGGGAAAGGGACTGGAAGTCCCTTCTCCTCAGTGATCCATGAAGCGGATCAGGCCCCCGTGGCGACGTGCCGGCGTCCCGGGCATGAATCATCCGCCGTCGAGGTGGCGGAACGCGTGGCGCAGCACTTCGTCATTCGAGAGGATCGAGACGTGATCCTCGTCGAAGCCGATGACCTCGACGGCGTCCTTCGCCGCCCGCCGGTCGGTCTGGCTCTTCACGCTGACCGTGCCGTCGTTCTCCTTCGGCAGCACCAGCGAGCGCTTCGAGCGATGACCGTACATCAGCAGGTGATCGACGCGGCCCCTCAGGCGGTGATCGAAGACCTGCTCCTGAAAATCGCTGCCCGGCACCATGTCGAGCCAGGAGGGAATCACCGAGGGTGCGCGCTTGACGCCGGACTCGGCGAACTCCTGTCCGCCCCAGGGCGTGGAGATCGTGACGTAACGGCCGATGTAGCGGTTGCCCTCGCCAAGGTTCTTGAGGATGAAATCGCGCGTAACAAGTCCTCCCATGCTGTGCGCGACGACGTGGATCTTACTGAAACCATAGTAGCTCTGGAGGATCTTCACTCCGTTGTTCAGTGAGGTTCCCGTTTCGTCGAGGCGGCGGCCGGTCGGGTAATGAAGGAACCACGGCTGGTACTTGCGCCGGTCGATCCGCTCGAAGAAGATCCGCCAGTCCTGGGGTGAGCCGGCGGCACCGTAAACAAAGAGCACGGGAATCCGCGTCGGGTCGTATGCTTCGAGAAAATAGATGCCGATGCCGGTCTCCATTGGATAGGAGGCCGGCTCCCAGTAACCCATGGATCCCCGTTCCGTGCTGAACTTCGGATCGTCGAGCTCGGCGATCGTGCCGAGCTCGACCGGGATCCGCCAGCCTCGCGCAACCTCTTCGATATTGCGATCGCCCCGCAGCTCCCTCGCCGCCGCGAGGCAATCCGCAGGCAGGCTCGTTGCCGGCGAAAGCCGGCCCCGCAGGCGGGCCCTGCCGGTCCCGGGTTCGATCGAGACGGGTTCAGCCTCGCCGTCCGCTCCGGTGTGGATCCACGCCGGTTCGCCCTCGTCGTAGCGGCCGTCGTCGTCGCTGTCGCTGAAGGCCATCAGGTAGTGGCGCTCGGTGCCTTCGACAAAGAAGCCGAAGATCCCCATATCGCCGATCTCGGAAAAATCGGCCGAGTCGATTTTCCCGGCCTCGCGGTCCCAATCGACCGTCACGCCGTATACCCTCGGGTAGCGGGAGGCGTTGTCGATGGTGGCGGTGATGATGTGGGTCTTCTCGATGAACTTCAGGTCCTCGCCGAGACGACGGAAGTTGGCACAGCCGGTGCATCCGACTGCCAGAAGGACGACGGACATCGCGTTGGAAACAACGGCTTTCGGGAGGAACGACATGTTTCCGCTCACCAGGAAAAGGCGACACCGAGTATCGGTCCGGTCGAGTAGACATCGTAGACGAAGCCGCCATTCCGGTAATCCACCGCCGCGTGCCGCCAGCCGACGTAGGCGGTCGAAGACGGGTTCAGCTGATATCCGAGCAAGGCCACGGCCTGCCAGGCGATGTCGGCATTGACGCCGAAGCCGCCGACATCCCCGCGGATCTGGGCGCTCCAGGGTCCGCCGAGTTGCTGTCGGAGGCGGAACCCGATCATCGGGTCGAACCAGTCGTCCCCGCCCTCGACACCCCGCACGGCAAGGGGACCATAGAAGTCCAGCGAGTTCTCGATGTTGTAGTAAACGACACCCGCAAACAGGTCGAGGGAGGTCGTGTCGCGATCGACCAGGCGGTAGCCGACGATGCCTTCGAGACGGGTCGTTTCCGCCGTGAGCTTGGCCGAAAGCGGGCGGTTGAGGACCGGCGTGGTGGCGAGCAGTCCCTTGACCGAGTTCCGGAGGTAGAGACCCTCGAGCTGGAACATCCACGGTCCCTTGTTGACCTCGACCATGCCCATCGCCGTCATGTCGAGAGTGTCGAGGATGTCGCTGAAGGAGAGGTCGACCGGTACGATGAAGCCGGCCGCCCCGAGGTCGCCGTTGAGTCCGGCCACCCATCCGTAGAGGCCGAGGGTAAGCTGCCAGCCGCTGTCGGTGGTGGTCGTCATGACCGGCTCCGGACCTGCGGGGATGGTGGTGGTTCCGGCGTGAAGCGGAAGGGAGGCCGAGAGGGCGGCGGCGATGAGGATCGGTTTGTTCATGTGTTGCTGGTATTGGCTTAGTGAGATTCGGGGGGCAGGGCGAGTTCCAAGGTCGGGAACAGGCAGGGAGTTCCGGGCTTCAGATGTTCAACCCAGGAAGCGGAGAGCGTGCATCCGGTCGTGGGCGCCGGACCCTGGAAGCCCGGAAGGCGGTGGCGAGCCGGTCTCCGCGCCACGACCGTGGTGCGGTGCCCGGACCGTGGGAAATCCGTCGCAGGGCCAGCAGCTCGTCGTGGAACTCCCGGCTCCCCTGAAAGCAGCGATCCACGGCCTGATAGTCGCTCCAGGTCTGCGCCGCCCGGGCGGGTTGGTGGCGGCGGCAGGCCCGCAGAAATCGCCGGGCCGCCCGCCGGTCGGGTGGATCAAGGCAATCGCGGCAGCGCTGGATGGCATCTCGAAGCCGATGACGGAAACGGACGAGCAGCACCGCGACCGCCAGCGGGATCGCCCACCATAGATGGCGTCGGCGCGAAGGCTGCGGTGGAGTCGGAGGCGGGGCGGTCGCGGTGAAGGAGACACCGGGCAGGGTTTTCGACTCGAGCGACCGGGTTTCCGGGTTCCACCAGTCGTAGCGGATCGCCGGGAGGGTGTGCAGGCCCGGTTCTCGCACGAGGTAGGTCAGGGTCTCGCGTCGTTCGCCATTGAGCGTGCCGCGATCCGTGCGGTCGCTGATCTCGGCATCGCCCGCATAGGTGCGGATGCCCTCGATCTCGTCGGTGGGAGCGGGGTGAAGCGCGATGCCGGTGATATCCGATGCCCTCTGAATGATGATCCGCTTGAAGACGGCGCCCGTTTCCACCGGACCCGGCTCGGGGTCCCAGCGCTCGTTGATTTCCAGCGACTCGGTGGTTACGAGGAAATCAAGGTGCTCACTGCCGGGCGGACGCCGGATGGTGAAGCGCGTGGTGGGAATCGTTTCGACCGCCTCGTAAGAGGGGCCGGTGTAGCCCTTCTTGTGGGCAAAGCGTGCGGTGATGGGAGGCAGCTCGACCTCGCCTTGGGCCTGGGAGAAGAGGGCGAACTCGTGGCGCTGGGTGAAGTATTCAGTGTCGCCCTCGGTGACCGATCCGAGCACCGGATTGCCTGTCTTGAGCACCACCGACTGCGGCATGCGCGGGATGTCGAAAGACGCCGCGCCGTCGAAGGTGCCGGGAGCGTGAAGCTCGATGAAGAAGGCGATCCGCTGGCCAGTCCAGGCTTCCGTGGTCGGGGTCTCCAGACGGGCGGAGGGCCCGGCGAGGGCGGCGAGTGGGAACAGGAAGATGCCCACAGAAGCTCGCAAAGATCGCGAAGGGATGAGGGAGCAGATGAAGGACATCCAAAACTTCGCGTCCTTCGCGAACTTCTGTGAGAGAAGCCTCATTCCTCCACCCCCTCTCCGAACTGATTCTGATAGGCGAACTTGGCCCTGAGGAAATCGGCGGGCCGGGTCTGGACCCGGCGCAGCCACAGCGCCTGCATGGATGCCGGGTCGGCCGACTGCTCACCCGTCACCTGGGTCTCCTGGCCACCGGGCTTCTTCTTGTCGAAGACGATCTTGTCGGCGCCGAGCTTCTGGTCACCCATGTCACCACCTTCGTTCTTGGTGGCCTCGCCGCGGGCCTCGGCGATGGCCCGGTTCTCCCCGGCCTCGATCCAGCCGGGGCGGCGGGTGAGCGCTCGGTCGTAGCTCGCGACGGCGTCCTGATACTTGCCCAGGAAGACCAGGCAATTGCCGCGGTTGTAGTGCGCTTCGGCGGTGTCGAGACGGGCGAAGACCGCCTGAGCCTGCTTGAACTCGCCGTCACGATAGAGGGCGACGCCCTTCCACATCGGATCGTTGAAATGCTCGGCGGCTTCGGTGAAATCCTCTCGCTCAAAGGAGCGTTGCCCCTGCTGGTCGGCGGTGAACCAGAAGGTGGCCGCGAACGCGATGGAGGCGAGGATGCCGGATGGACCGTGGAGGCTCATGACTCGGAAAGGGTTCGGGTTTCCCGGCGGAAGGGAAGCAGAGCGAGAACGGCAATGACGGGGACCAGGAGGTAGCCGTCGTCCTTGCGTCGGGCATTGCCCTTGGCATCGCGTGCGACCGGTGTCCGGGCGGCGTGGCGGACGATGTCGGCGATGTCGGCGTCATCGGTGCTCATCGGAACGAGTGGCGCGCGGAGCGACTTCGCCATGGGCTCGAGCGGTTCGACCGAGGCTGCAGGCGGGGAGATCGCGAGAATCTGGATGTCGGGTGAGCCCGCCTTCTTCCACGCTTCGGCGAGGGCCTCGGTCGCGGCACTGGCCGTGTCGGTGATGATCAGCAGGCTGCCGGTTTGATTCTCGAGAAGCCGGGCCGCCCGGGCGATGGCGAGATCGAGCCGGTCGCCGGGCTCGGGCATGATCTCCGGGGAAATCTCCGCCGCCATGGTGGCCACGGCGGAGGTGTCCTTGGTCGGCGGCAGCACGAGGTGCGCGCTGCTGGCATAGGCGATCAGCCCGAGCGGCTGGCCTTTGCGCGCCTCCGAGAGGTCGCGGATCTTGAGGTGGGCGCGCTCCATCCTCGAAGGCTCGGGATCGGGCGTCTCCATGCTCAGGTCGGCCTTGAGCAGAATCACGAGCGGCGTCGCGTCCTCGGCAAATGGGCTCGGCTCGGGTCGCCACGAAGGGCCGGCGATGGCGAGCACGCCAAACAGCCACGCGGCGAGAAACGGCCAGGCGCGGCCTCGGCCGGCGGATGATCGATCGACCAAGGCACCGAGGATTTCCGGATCCATCTGGGCGCGCCATCCGCGAAGCGGATCGGCGTGGCGCTGCCACAGCCACCACAGCACGACCACCACCGGTGCCAAAAGCAGCGCGGCGGGGCGGAGGAACTGGAAGGGTTCGGTCATGCTGTTGGACTCACAGAAGGTCGCGAAGAGCGCAAAGGATCAACTGAGAGACATCATCAGTCGTGCTTCGCGAGCTTTGCGTGCTTCTGTGAAACATCGGATATCGGAGTCTAACTGAGTTCGAGTTCGCCGGTGACGGGATGGACGCGCAGGGGGCGGCGTGGAGTTTCCGCACCGTGCGCTCCGCGGATGGAGATGAGTCGGGATAGCGTCGAGGTCAGGAGGGCGGCCAGCAGCGGAAGGTGGAATAGGTCGCGGCGGGGACGATGGCTGATGGTCTTCACCTCGCGCGTTTCGATGCGATCCAACTCGGCGTAGATCCCGACGAGCTCGTCACGGTCGGCGGCGAAGAAGGACTTGCCGCCCGCGCTTAGCGCCACCTGGTCGAGCGTCTCCCGGTCGAGCTTGTCCTCGCCGGCGGTGGTGGGGTCCCCGATGGCGACCGTGTGGATGCGGATCCCGCGGTCGGCGGCGATGCGGGCGGCCTCGACCGGCGGCACCTGGCTCTTGGTGTCGTTGCCGTCGGTGAGTGCGATGATGGTCCTGGCCGGAGCCTCGCTTTCGTCGAAGAGGTGGATGCCGAGGCCGATGGCATCGCCGAGCGCGGTCTTCGGACCGGCCATGCCCACGGCAGTCTCGTCGAGAAGTTCACGGGAAAGGGACAGGTCCGTGGAGAAGGGAGCCTGAAGGAAAGGTGAATCGCCGAACACCACCAGGCCGACCCGGTCGCCTTTCCGCCTTTCGAGGAAGTCGCCAAGGATCTCCTTCACCGCATCGAGTCGGCTCACCGTCTTGCCTTGGAAATTGGTGAAGTCCTTCTGGTCCATCGAACCGGAGAGATCGACGAGCAGCAACAGGTCGCGGGTGGGGAGCATCTGCTCGATCGGTGGCTCGATCCACTGCGGGCGGGCGAGGGCGAGCAGCACGAATAGCCACACAAGCGTGGGCCAGAGGAGTCCGAGGCGGCTGTCGCCGCCGGTGGTGCCGGGCGAGCCGGACCCGAGCGCCTGCTCGAGCCGGCGACCGAAGGGCACCCGCACCGCCACGCGGGACGGCGGTTTCGGAGGCGCGAGCTTCCAGACCAGCCAGGGCAGCGGAGCCAGCAGAAGCAGCCAGAGATGGGCGAAGCTCAGCATGGTCGGGTGTGTTGGCGGATCCAGCACTCGGCGAAATTCCGCAGCTCGTCGAGGTCGGCCGCGGGCTCCCCGGCATACAGCGATCGGGTGAGCGCGGCCCGGATGGAGTCGGGCACCGCCAGCGGTGACCGACCGGCGAGCCAGGCCATCCAGGCATCGTCGTGGAGCGCGGCGATGGATTCCCGCGGAACGATGGCAAGGGCCGTGCGGCGCAAGATGACCGCGACGTGCTCCGCGCTTTCCGACTTCGCGAGTTCTTGAAGCGCGGCGCGCCGGTAGGCATTGGCCCGCCAGCGGCGAAAGTGACGGATCGCGAGGATCAGAAAGAAAGCGGAGACGAGCGTCAGCAGGACCCACCAGCCCGGCGCCATGGGCCACAACGACACCGGCTCGGGCACGACGATGTCGTGGAGCTTGTCGAGGCTGGCGGGATCATCGGTCATTCGCTTGGGTGGTTTACAGAAGGACGCGAAGAGCGCGAAGCTTCTGGAATGATGTTGTGGATCTGACTTTGCGTCCTTCGCGATCTTTTGTTGAGAACCATCGTCATTGCCGGGCACCGAGGAGTTCGTGAATCTGATCGATCACCGGCGTGGCGGTGGAGACAGGGAAAAGCGGGATCTGCAGGTCGCGGAAGATCGTCCGCCAATGCTCGAGGACGTCCTCGAAGGCCTTGCGGAACTTTTCTTCGAAGCCGCCACCGGCCGGGATGTCCCAACTCCGGCCACGGTCGGCGGCCCGCATTCCCGGACTGCCGGTGAGCCGGACACCCAGAGGATCATAGACCGCAGCGACCAACACGTCGTTGTGCACGCCCAGGCGGGTGACGAGTTCGCCGGTGGTGGCATCGGCGCCGTCGAGGTCGGTGACGACCACCACCAGGTGATCGTGTTTCGCCTGTTGCACTGCGGTCTCGAGTACGGAGTTGAGCGTCACTTGGCCTGCAGGAGGATCGCCATCCGCGAGCCGTTGATTGAGGCGAACGATCTCATGGAAGAGCCTCAGTGCCTGGGTGGGTCCGCGGTTGGGTCGGAGGGTGACCATCTCCGACTCATTGAAGACGATCCCGCCGACGCGATCTCCTGCCCCAAGCGAGCGCCAGGCACCGAGCGCGGCCAACTCGGCGGCGGCGACCGATTTCATCGCGCGGCGGCTGCCGAAGAACATCGGGCTCCGCTGGTCGACCACGAAAAAGACCGGTCGTTCGCGTTCCTCGGAGTAGACTCGGACGTGCGGTGAGCGCAGGCGGGCGGTGGCGCGCCAGTCGATGGTGCGGATGTCGTCGCCGGGGTGGTAGTGGCGCATTTCCTCGAAGGCGAGGCCGCGGCCGCGAAGCCGCGAGGCATGGCGGCCGGCGAGCAGCGACCCGACCGGTTGGCGGGACAGAAGCGAGAACCCGTGCGCCTCGGCCTTGAGCAGGACGAGGTGGTCGAGGTCGACAGTGACGCGGGCAGGCATGCGGGAAGAATTTTTACAGAAGGCAGCGAAGGACGCGAAGGCTCGGGTTGTTCAGTGGATGGATGGGGGATTTTCGGGTTTGTCGGCACCGGGGAGAATGAGGCGATGCACGCCGTCGACGAGACGCAGCGATTGGAAGTTGATGATAAGACCGAGAGGAACGTCCCGGAGCTTCATGTAACTGAGGAGTTGGGCCTTGTGGATGGGGAGGAACTTCTCAACCACCTTGAGTTCCAGGACTAGGTTCTCTTCCAGAAGAACATCAAGCCTCAGCGGCTCTTCGAACACCAATCCCTTGTATTCGATTGGAACCCTCAACTGCTGCTGCGCTTCGATGTCCCGGAGGAAAAGCTCCCGCATCAGACACTTTTCGAAGATCGATTCGATCAAGCCCGGTCCCTTGAGTTTATGGGCTTCAATCGCCGCGCCAATCGCGAGGTGACTCAGTTCATCCGCTCTCTGGAATTTCGAATGCATCCTCCATCAATCCTTCGCGCTCTTCGCGTCCTTCTGTAAAACTAAACCGCCACGACCTTCTCCAACAACGCCTCGACCACCTCGCTGCGGGTCTTGCCGGCGGCCTCGGCCTGGTAGGAAAGGTGGATGCGGTGGGCGAGGCAGGCCGGCGCGACGGAGCGGATGTTCTCGGGAGAAACGAAGTCCTGCCCGTGGAGCCACGCGTGGGCCCGTGACGCGGCATCGAGGGCGAGCGTGCCGCGCGGGCTGGCGCCGAGCCGGATCCACTTGGCCAGTTCCTCATCGAGCCTCTCCGGATGACGCGTCGAGACGATGAGGTCGACGATGTATTTCTCGGCGGCTTCGGAGACATGAATGTCATTCACTTCCTTGCGCGCCTGAAAGATCAGGTCCTGCGGGATGGCGGGCGGCGGCTCGGCGGCGGTGCCGGACCTCTCGCCACGGACCAGACGCAGGATCGCGCCCTCGTTCTCCGGCGGTGGATACGGGACGTGGACGTAGAGGAGGAAGCGATCCATCTGCGCCTCCGGCAGTGGATAGGTTCCCTCCTGCTCGATCGGGTTCTGCGTGGCGAGCACCAGGAACAGATCGGGCAGCTTGTGGGTGGTTCCAGCGACGGTGATCTGGCGTTCCTCCATCGCTTCCAACAGGGCGGCCTGCACCTTGGCGGGCGCGCGGTTGATTTCATCGGCAAGGATCAGGTTGCCGAAGATCGGGCCCGGCTGGAAGTCGAAGCTGCCGGTCTGCTCGCGGTAGATGTCCGAGCCGCTGACGTCGGACGGCAGCAGGTCGGGCGTGAACTGGACACGGCTGAAGTCACTCTCGATCAGCTTCGAAAGCGTCTTGATCGAGCGCGTCTTGGCGACCCCGGGCAGGCCTTCCATCAGCAGGTGGCCGTTGGCGAGCAGGGCGACGAGGATGCGCTCGACGACCGGCTCCTGGCCGATCACGGAAGCGTTCATAGCCTCGGAAATGCGGAGAATGGCTTCGCGGGGACTCATGGTATGCAGGTTTCTACAGAAGGTCGCGAAGGACGCAAAGAGGGGATGGGGTGTGGTCAACTTTGGCCTTTGCGAACTTTGCGACCTTTTGTGATAAATCAGTTGTCGTCAGCTTGTGGATAGATCCTCGCCCAGTCGTCCTTCATGCTGACGATCGTCCAGCCGCGCCTCGGGCCCTCGTCGAGGCCCCTGTCGAGCTTCCCGACGTGGCTCTCGCGATCATAGGCGAACTCGCGTTCGGCGTCGTCGTGGTGTACGAGCAGCCCGAAGCGAGCGCCCTCGCCGGCGGTGGTCCATTCGAGCATCTGGAAGTCGCCGTCGGAGTTGCCCGCGGCGAAGATCGGGCGGCGGCCGATGTGCTGGTGGATGCCGACCGGCTTGCCCGCCTTGTCGTCGATGAAGTTGAGTTCGGGCAGCTTGACGACGACCGGCTTGCCGTCGCGCAGCTCGTAGCCGGCCTTGATGCTCGACCCGATCACCTGCTCGGGCGGAATGCCATACGCTTCCTCGGCGAAGACGCGCACGAAGTCGATGCCGCCACCGGAGACGATGAAGGTCTTGAAACCCTCGGCGCGGAGATAGGCAAGCAGCTCGAGCATCGGCTGATAGAGCATCTTGTCGTAAGCCATGCCGGTCTTCGGATGGCGGGCGGTGTCGAGCCAGTCACGGACCGCCTTGCGGAACTCCTCGTCGGTAAGGCCGGCGTGGGTCGCCATGGCCATTTCGAGCAACGCTTTCTCACCTCCCGCGAGGGCACCCTTGATGTCGTCTTTCAGCACCGAGGCGAAGGGCTCCTTGTCCTTCCACTCGGGGTGGTCGGGTGCGAGTTCCTTGATCCGGTCGAAGATATAGAAGGCCTGGAAATACATCGGTTGCTCGGACCACAGGCAGCCGTCGTTGTCGAAAGTGGCGATGCGCGCGGCCGGATCGACGTAGTCGGGCGAACCGGGCGTGGTCACCTTTCCGACGAATTCGATGATGGCCTTCTTGGCCGGGTTTCCGTTCCACGACGGCAGGGGGTCGGCGGGAAGGGTTGCCAGAAGCAGTCCCGAGAGGATGAGTGTGAGCTTCATGGGAAGAACGAGGTGAGAGAAAAAGACTCCGCGCACTTGCAGGTTGAAGCGCGCGGAGTCCGTCAGGCTTTCGGGTTTTTTTGGGATGCTCAGTTACCGGTGCCCTTGGCGCCGGCGGTGACGGCTTCCATGACCTTGCTCAGGTTGAAGCTGCCCGGTTCCTGGCGGGGCGGGAACTCCTTGAAGCTCTGCAGCCACTGGCCGACGTAGGCACCGGCCGGAGCGATCAGGAAAGCACGTTCCATCCTCCACTTGGGATAGGACATCGCCTCGTGATCGGCGCGCTCGAAGGGATCGGTGCGCAGGTTGAACAACTTCGGCAGGCGGAGTTCGACGAAGGGCTCCTGCCAGACGTCGAAACCATGTCCCCGCTGTTCGAGGAATACCATCTTCCAGTTGTTGTAGCGAAGGGCGGCGACGCTGCCGTCATCGGTCCAGTAAAGGAACTCCTTGCGCGGCCACTCGCCTTCGCCCTTGAGGGCAGGCATGAGGTTGTAGCCATCGAGGTGGACCTTGTAGTTCATCGAGCCGACCTTGCGGCCTTTCTTGAGATCCTCCTTCACGGTGGTGTCGCCGGTGGCGGCGAGCAGGGTCGGGAGCATGTCCTCGTGGGAGCCGATGTCGTTGATCACGGTGCCGGGCTTGATCACGCCGGGCCAGCGGATGACGGTGGGCACACGGTATCCGCCTTCCCAGTTGGTGTTCTTCTCACCGCGGAAGACCGTGGTGCCGCCATCGGGCCAAGTCATCATCTCGGCGCCGTTGTCGGTCGAATACATCACGATGGTATCTTCCTCGAGGCCGAGTTCCTTGAGGTGATCGAGGATCATGCCGATGTGCTTGTCATGTTCGACCATGCCGTCCGGATAGATGCCGAGGCCGGTCTTGCCCTCGGATTCCTCCTTGAGGTGGGTCCAGACGTGCATGCGGGTGGCGTTCCACCAGATGAAGAACGGCTTGTCCGCCTTCTTGGCGCGGTCCATGAAATCGATCGCCCTGGCCGTGACTTCCTCGTCGACCGTCTCCATGCGTTTCTTGGTCAGCGGGCCGGTGTCCTCGATCTTGCCGTCGGCGGTCGAGCTGATCACGCCGCGGGGACCGAATTGCTTCTTGAATTCCGGGTCCTTGGGGTAGTCGGGGTTCTCCGGTTCCTCTTCGGCATTGAGGTGATAGAGGTTGCCGTAGAACTCGTCGAAACCATGGGCGGTCGGCAGCATCTCGTCGCGGTCGCCGAGGTGGTTCTTGCCGAACTGGCCGGTCATGTAGCCCTGTGCTTTCAGAAGGGTGGCGATGGTCGGGTCTTCCTTCTGCATGCCCTCGGGAGCGCCGGGCAGCCCGACCTTGGTGAGGCCGGTGCGGATCGGTGATTGTCCGGTGATGAAGGCCGCGCGGCCGGCGGTGCAGCTTTGGCCGCCATACCAGTCGGTGAAGAGCGCGCCTTCGTTGGCGATGCGGTCGATGTTCGGCGTCTGGTAGCCCATGATGCCGCGGTGGTAGCAGCTTGGGTTGAACCAGCCGATATCGTCGCCCCAGATGACGAGGATGTTCGGTTTTTTGGCCTGCGCGGAGGCCACGCCCGCGAAGGCGACGGCGGCGGTGAGCAGGAAGCGGATCAAGGGTGGTTTCGTTCTCATTGGTCTATGTCTTTCTTGTTGGGGTTGTTGGAGGATGTTTCAGGAGTCGGTTGAACCCGCGACTCTCGGGTAAACGATGCCGGCCAGCGCGGCGCCGACGATCGGGGCGAGCCAGAACAGCCAGAGCTGCTGGATGGCCCAGCCGCCGACGAAGACGGCGGGACCGGTGCTGCGGGCGGGGTTGACGGAGAGGTTGGTGACCGGGATGCCGATCAGGTGGATGAGCGTGAGGCCGAGGCCGATCGCAATGGGTGCGAAGCCGGCGGGTGCCCGCTTGTCGGTCGCGCCGAGAATGATCATGAGGAAGAAGAAGGTCAGCACGACCTCGGCGACGAGGCAGGCGAGCAGCGAGTAGCCACCGGGCGAGTGTTCGCCGTAGCCATTCGAGGCGAAGCCGTCCGCTGCGGTGAAGTCCGCCTTGCCGCTGGCGATCAGGTAGAGCACCCCGGCACCGGCAAGCCCGCCGACCACCTGGGCGACGATGTAGCCGCCGGCCTCCGACCACGGGTGCCGCCCACCGGCGCAGAGGCCGATGGTGACCGCCGGGTTGAGGTGGCAGCCGGAGACGTGGCCGATCGCGTAGGCCATGGTCAGCACGGTAAGGCCGAAGGCGAAGGACACGCCGAGGAGGCCGATGCCGACATCGGGAAAGGTGGCGGCGAGCACGGCGCTGCCGCAGCCGCCGAAAACGAGCCAGAAGGTGCCGAAGAATTCGGCGAGGAGTTTGTTGGATGTTTTCATGGGAGTTGGGGTTGGTTGGGAGAGTGGATCAGGCGGCGGGGAGCCGTTTGCGGACGGCGTTGATCAGGGCGGCACCGGGAAAGGGTTTGCTGAAGCAGGGGGTGCCGAGGCGCTGGATCTGTTCCAGCTGACGCTCTCCGGCCCGGCCGGTGATGAAGATGGTCGGGATCGACATGCCTTGGAGTTGGAGCCGGTCATGGACTTCGAGGCCGTTCATCCCGGGAAGCTGGATGTCGAGGATGAGCACGCCGCTGTGGGCCGCATCGCCGGCTGCCAGGAGGGTTTCGCCGCATTCGAAGGTCGTCACTTCAAGCCCGGCAGCACTCAACAGTCGCACCAGTGCCTGCCGGATTCCGGGGTCGTCATCGACGACGACGATCCTGTTGGATGCCTTGCTCAAGCCTCGAAGACTGGACGCGTCGCTTTCACAATGGAATAGGACCTTGGGGCAAATCCCCTGCCCCTTGGTGCCATGTTCAGGTGTGCATCGGGCGGAAGCACGTCGGACGAATCATGCCGGCGCGTCCCCACGCGGATTGGCGTCTTTGCCAGGGCAAGCTATTCGGCGGTGGGCTCGCGCATCTCACCCGCCATCCGGACGAGTTCGGCGAGGGAGGCGGCCTCCATCTTCGACATCACCTGGGAGCGGTGTGCCTTCACCGTGCGCTCCGAGCATCCAAGCTCGTCCGCGATCTGCTTGTTCAACAGGCCGGCGACCACACGCCGAAACACCTTGCCCTCGGAAGGCGTGAGTTTCTCGAAACGCTCGAACAGGTCGCGCCGCTGACGGGTGGCGGCCCACTGCCTTTCCTCCCGCTCGAGGGCGGCGCGGACCTTTCCAAGCAACTCCTCGCCTTTCACCGGCTTGGTCAGGAAATCGAAGGCACCGGCCTTGATGGCCTCCACGCTCATCGGGATGTTGCCGTGACCGGTGATGAAGATCAGCGGCAGGTCCGTGCCCTGCCGGACGAGAGCTTCCTGCAGTTCAAGGCCGCCCGGGCCTCCCGGCATCCGCACGTCGACGACCAGACATCCGCGGATGCCCGGTTCCCGCTTCAGGAGAAACTCGGTGGCCGAGGCGTAGCTGTGCACCTTCAAGCCCGCAGCCGTGAAGAGTCGCCCCAGTGCGGTGCGGAGGGAATCGTCGTCATCGATGAGATGGACGGCAGGTGTCGGGCCGAGCGTCATGATCGCTGGAGTGGAAGCGTTAGATGAAAATCCGCGCCTCCGGAAGCGTTGTTTTCCGCCCCGATCCGGCCTCCGTGGAGTTCGGCGATCGAATGCACCAGGGCGAGGCCCAGGCCCATGCCCCCCTCCTTCGTGCTGAAGAAGGAATCGAAGATCTTCCCAAGGTTCCCGTCGTCGATGCCGGTGCCCCGGTCGCCGACCGTGATCCGCAGGCGATCGGCAGATTCGACGACGGCGGAGACGGTGATCTGGCGGCGGGCGACCGGCGTTTCCGCCATCGCCTCCATCGCGTTGAAGATCAGGTTCAGGAAGGCCTGCTCAAGCTGGCCGCGGTCACCGGTCACCGGCGGGAGCCCCGGGACGATGTCGAACTCGACGGCGACGCCCCGGCGTTTCACTTCGTGGGCGATGAGCTCCACGCTGTGCCGGAGAAGGTCGCCGATGGCGATGGGTTCGAAGTGGGTTTCCTTGCGGGTGACCAGCGCGCGCACCCGCTGGATCACCTCGCTGGCACGCAGGTCGTCGCGGCGGATGTCGGAGAGGATCTGCCGCACCTCGTCGATGGGAGGTGCGTCCTGCGCCATCAGCATCTCGGCGGCCTCGGTGTTGCTGAGTATCGCGGCCAGCGGCTGGTTCACCTCGTGGGAGATCGCGGCGGTCATTTCTCCGAGCTGGGCGAGTCGCGAGGCGCGGGACAACTGGCGGCGCGCCTCGGTGGCCTCGCGAACGCCGGTCACATCCTCGGCCATGACCACGTAGCAGGGTTCTCCATGAAGCTCGACCAGTTCGGTGGCGAGGCTCAGTGTGAGCATCCGGTGATCCGGTGCGCGGAAGGCCTGCTCATAGTTCCGAAGTGGCTTGCCTGACTTGAGAAATTCCGTGAATCGCTGCTCGGAATCCCCTTCGATCACGAAACCCAGTTCCAGCGGAGTCCGGCCGATCGAGTCGGCCCGCGGGATGCCGGTGGTCGATTCCCATGCGGGATTGACCTCGACGGTCCGACCGTCGCTCTGCCGGACAATCGCGACCGCGGAAGGACTGCCGGCGAAAATCCCCGCGAACCTTGCCTCCGAGCGGCGGAGGGCCTGGGCCATGCGGGTCTGGCGGCGCTTGGTGACCACCAGGCCACCAATCAGTGAACTTTGAACGAGCAACACGGCAAGACTGCCGAGAACCGCCCCCCGATGCTGTTCCCAGAGTCCGGGGGTGCGATGGCGGACGATGCTGCCGGCCGGCAGCACGTCAGGATCCCAATTCCAGCGCTTGAGCTGCCTTGCATCGAATACAAAGCGGGGCTCCGCAGGCGGCAGGATGCCGATCGAGTCGGGCGCTTCGCCAGCGAGAATGCGCGAGACCAGGTCGGCGGCCGCGATGCCTTCGTCGCGAAAGGAGGCGGCGCAGACGCCGGTGATGCCGTCGCCGAAGTAGGTGTCGAAGAGGCCGATCACCGGCACCGAAGCGGAAGCCGCAAGTTCACTGCCCACCTCGCGAGGCACCGTGGTGGCCCCTCCGGGGGTAAGGAAATAACTCAAGTAGACGACGAGGGTGTTCCTGGGGAGTCGGGCTACGGCGTCGTGAAGCGATGACAGTTCCTCGCCGACCGAGGTGGTGACGGCAAGACCGGAGTCGGTCGCCTCGCAGACCTTGAGCGCGTCTTGAAGTCTCTGTTGGTCGAAGGGAGCTGCCCCGGCAATCAGGTGGAGCCGCCGGATGTCCGATCGGCATTTCGGAATCTCGTCCAGGATCGGTTCGATGGTCCAGACCATCGGGCGACCGGCGACCTCGGTGATCGGTTCGGCGGCGATCAGGTCACGGTTAGTGAATCCGGCGATCACCCCCGGGGTTCCAGGAAACAACTGCTCACGGTGCCCGGCCAGAAAGCCGATGCTTTGCGGGCCTATCGCGACAACCACGTCCGGCGGTTGGCCCGCGTAGCGTTCCCGGAGATAGCGGGTCATGCTTTCCGCATGGGACCGCTCGGGAAAGCGGACGACGTCGAGAAACTCGGCGAAGATCTCGACCTCGTCGCGGTGCCTGCCGATTCCCTCGCGGAATCCCTCCTCCAGCTCGGCATTGGCCGGCAGCAGCCGGTCGTGGGAAAAGAGCAGCAGGACCCGCGGGGTGGCGTCTTTGGCCAACGCGGCAGGGGCAAGCAGAAGCACCAGCATCAGGAACCCGACACCGCTGCGCGCCGCCACCCTGGAACCGATCGGCTTGCCCATGCAGCCAGCCTTGTGGATTCCCGGGCCCGACGCAAGCCGGTCGGGCTCAGAGGGTGTAACTGAAAGTGGTGGGCATGGCCGGGACTGGCCGGCCGGCAGCCATTCCCCTCTAGACTGCGGCGATTCATCGCCGCTTTGGCGAAGCATTTCAATGCGAGCCGGGCCACCGGCGATGAATCGCCGCACTCTGGATCTCCCGGAGGCTCGTCATCCGGGCCTGGAACGTCCGGCCGCGGACCGCTGCATCGCGGTCACCCCAACCGCTCTGCCCACCACTTTCAGTTGCACCCAGGCTCAGAAGACCAGCCCGGCCCGCAACCCCGCGACCACCCGGATTCCCGGACTGCCGTTGAATCCTTCGCCGAAGAGCAGCTGGACATCCGGCGAGATGCGGAGGCTCTCCCAGGGATGCCAGCGGTAGAATCCCTCGATCACTCCCTGCCAGTCCTTGGCCGGTCCGGAGCCGCGGCCGATCCCGGCGGCCAGACCGAGAAAGTCATGGTCTCCGCATGGCCGCCCGAAACCGGCGGCAAGGAAGCAGTCGACCGGTGTCGCGCCGCCGTCCGCCCATGCGAGCTTGACGAAAATACGGCTTCCATCGGCAGAAAGCGCGCGCTCGTGGATGAGCTGAAGCCCCTGGCCCCCGGGGCGGCCGGCATCCTCGACGGCGTCGCTGTGCCACCCGAGGAGTTGAATGCGCCGGGGTAGAACGTCCGCGCCCTTGAAGTCGTAGGCGAACTGCAGGGCGTGGAACAGGTCGTCGGAACCGAACTCGAGATCCACCTGCGCCCCTTGCTGCGTGCCCTGGACCGTCGTCGATCCGAGGCCGATGCTGAAGCCGTTGTCGAAGCTCTTGGCCAGCGTGATGCCCGCACCGAAGCGCGGAAAGGCGACCGCCGGACTCGAGGCGAAGGCCTGGTTGAGGAAATAGTTCTTCGCACTCGCCAACTGGTGTCCGCCGAACTGGGCATCGATGGTCATCTGGCCGTAGCGGAGCTCGATGCCGCTGCGCTCGAAGACATGGCGGAAAAAGAAATCCGGCACCTCGAAGCCGCTGCCGCTGAAGCCATCGACCACGCCCCACAGCGCGCCGATGCCGGGGCCGAGTTCGGAGGCCGCCCGGCCTCCCAGCGCATGGCGGTCGCGCAGGCGGAAGCGCAGTTCGGTCGGGTTGCCGCTCCAGCGCCGGGCGGGTGCCCAGATCCCCTGCAAGGTGAAGTCGCCGGAGGCCCCCACCGGCACCCCATGGCCGAGCGCGGCGCCGAGCGCGACGGTATCGTAGCGGACCGACCAGCTCAGACCGATCTCCTTGTCGATCCGGTCGCGGGTCTTGTCCCATTCCTCGAGCACGGGCAGCAACCCGGCTCCCCCACCGGTCGATTCGATTTCCCGGGCAATGTCCCCGGGCAAGACGGGCTCTTCGCCGACAACAGGTGTCCCGCCCACCAGAAACAGGAGGAGGATGAAAGGCATGCGTGGGTCCGTCACGATCGAGGAGCTTTTGATATCGAGCGGAGTGCTCGCGGCGGCCGGTTCTTACCGCGGAAGACGCATCTCGCGAAGGCGAATCCGGTCCGGACTCCCATGCCGCTCATTCGACTCGACCCATCACCCGGGAAGCCCATGCTCACTCCATGACGAGATATCAGCTGCTTGGATTGACGTGTCTGCTTCTCGCCGGCTGCGGAGGGGCGGTCGGGGTGGGTGGCCCCGGCAGCGACTCGCTGGCCAAGGTGACGGTGAAGCAGGCGTCGCCGGCATCGATCCGCCCGGCGACGGTGGCCGTGTTTCGCGAACAGGGATTTTCGGTGCGCTCGGAAACGAGCTCTTCGGTGACCTTCGAAAAGGTGGGTGGCCGCCAGGCCGAGATCGCCTGGAAGACGGTCGGCAACCCGAATCCGGTGATCATCCGTCCGACCGTGAGCTGGTCGCCGATGGGCGCGGATCAGGTCCGCCTGATGTGCGACGTCGAGATCGCACAGGAGAGCACGGTCTATGGCGAAACCGTCCGCCAGCCGATGCTGGCGGGCAAGAGCTCCTACTCCGGGCTTCTCAAGGAGATCAAACGACGGGTCGAAAGCCAGCGGTAGGTCGACCGATGGTTGCGGATTTCATCCATCAGCGGAAATCTCCATGGCGGTCTCCCCGGGTTCGGGGCGGTAAACGGCCTTGGCATCGAGCAGGATGGTCTTGGCCTGGAACAGGCGCTTGCCCTCGGCGACGAGCTTCTGCTTGCCGCGCTCGTACCAGCCTTCCTTCATGACCTGGAGAACCGGATCGCGCAGCCGTCCGCTGGCGCGCTTGGTCTTCCACTCGATGTTGAGTTCGTCGAGGGCCTCGTCGGCCGCCTTCAGGAAGGCGCGGGCGGTCGCCTCGTCCGGCGTTGGCCGGAACTCGACCTTGAAGACGTAGCGTGACGCTTCGGAGTCCGGCTCGGCCTTGAAATGAGGTGCTTCCACCCCGGCGGCGGCGGACGCCTGGGCGACCGCCTCGATCAGTTGGTTCACGCTCAGCTTCTCGCCCGTGAGGTTGGTCATGCCCCGGCCCTTGCGGCGGAAGACGACCACCGGTGCCTTGCGATACCGGCCGACCACCTCGATCACGTCGTTCATGTCATAGCGGTAGAGGCCTCCGGTGGTGGTGATGAAGACATAGTATTCCTGGCCGACCTCGACCTCATCGAGGCCGAGAAAGCGCCATGAGTCCGGGTCGCCGGGATGGCCGTCGATGTCTTCCGCCGGCACGAGTTCGAAGACATTGAGGTGGACGGTGAGCACGCCGCCGGCCCCGTGGTCGGAGACCGGGATGCTCATCCGCGCCTCGGAGGCGAGATAGCCCATGTCGCGGTTGGCGGGCATGCCCCGGCCATCGGGGTCGTACCACTCCGGGAACCGCTCAAGATAGGAGGAGACGGTGCCCCCCTTCCAACAACCGATGAGCGCCATGCCGGGCCAGTAGTCCGCCGGGAGCAACCGGCCGCCCCGGCGCTCGCGCATCTGCTCGAGATCCCGGGCGCGCCCCGGGTCGGCCCGGAGCTTCGGTTCCAGCTTCTGCCGCAGCTTCGGCTCGATTTCGAATTCGTCGCCGAGGGTGCCGTCCCGGATGTCGCGGATCAGGGAGTCGCAAAGGCGATCGGCCATTTCGGCGAGCTTCACCACCGAGGACGGATTCGCGGTGCCGAGCATGGTCACGTTTTCGGCGACGCCGAAGCGCAGCAGCGTGTAGTACTTGGCGTCGTAGTCCTCGACCTCGTAAACCTCGTACGGCACGGCGTAGGCGCTCTGGACGATTCCGGGCAACTCGCGGATGACCATGCCGCTGGTCGAGCCGAAGGGGATGCCGCACGGGGTCCGGCCCTCGACCGCGGGCGAGACGATGGTGATCACCTTGCCGGCGAACATGGCCGGGTGGTCCTTGCGCGCGAAATGCAGCCAGGTGGTGGTGCCGCCTCCCTTCTGGCAGGTCGGGGTGACCGGGATGTACTTCGGAGTCCCGGTGGTGCCGGAGGTCTGGGCGAAGAGCACCGGAGTCTCGGCGGTGAGGATGTTCTCCTCACCCTGGGTCATGCGGTCGATCCGCTCCCGGATGTTCTCGTAGTCGACGATCGGAACGTTGCCCTGGTAGTCCGCCAGCGACTTGAGCGAGCCGAACTGGTAGGCGCGGCCGTATTCGGTGTCCTTGTTGCGCTCGAGGATCGAGAGCAGCAGGCGTTGCTGGGTGCCCGCCGGGTCCTCGACGGCCTTTTGGAAGGGCCGTGCACTGAGGCTGGCCTTGAGGGCGATGATGGTGGTGGCGAGATTCATGGCTGGGTGGGTTGGCGGTTGTCAGTCGGAAGTGTCCCTGGCCTGCGACGCCTCGGCCGCCAGTCGCTCGAACAACTCGACGTCAGCTTCGGACAGAGGGCGGGCAAGGGTGCCGTCGCGGTGCCGCTCGAGCAGGTTGGCGATCAGCGCCTCGGCAAACATCGGCTTGCCGTTCTTGATGGCGGTATCGATCACGGTGAGCAGACGCCGCCGCATCAGCGGTCCGATCTCGGAATCGGTCGAGATGAAGCGGAGTTCGGTCACGCTGCTGAGAATGCGCAACGCGTCGAACTGCCCGAGCAGCCAGCGCGAATCGATGACGGTCACCTCGCGGGCGATCGAGGCCCGCTCGGATTCCGACAGCTCCGCATCGGCGAGCCGGGCCACCGCGTTCTCGCGCTCCATTTGAAGTTCACCGAGTTCGAAATCGATGACTTCGATCCGGTCCATGGCCTTGTCGGCCAAACGGTGGTCGGCCCAGCGCTGGACACCGATGAAGGCGATTAAAAACACGAAAGCCACCACCGAGGAAGAGACGACAAGGGCACGCATCGGCCGGCGGCGGGCCGCGTAGCGGACGAGTTCCAACGGGTTCGGGCGGACGGCCGCGACGGGCCGGCCCTCGAGATGTGCCTGGAGGTCGGCGGCCAGCGCCCCGGCGTCGGCGTAGCGGCGCGCGGGATCCTTCTCGAGGGCCTTCATGCACACCGCGGAAATGCTCCGGGGAATCAGCCAGTCGATCCGCCGCGGAGGCTGCGGGTCTTGGTGGATGGCACCGAGCATCTCTTCCCGTCCACCCATCCCGCCGAAGGGGCGGTGCCCGGTCAGGATTTCGTAGAGGATCGCCCCCAGGGCGAAGACGTCGGCCCGTGGCCCGGCGTTGGCGGACTGGCCCTCGGCCTGCTCCGGTGCGAGGTATCCGGGAGACCCCATCACCTTGCCGGGCAGCGTGCGCGCCGTCGTGTCGGAAGCACCGCAGCCGACTCGTCTCGCGATGCCCCAGTCGATGACGTAGACCGAATCGTGGCGGTTGATGAGGATGTTGTCGGGCTTGAGGTCGCGGTGGACGATGCCCGCCTGATGGGCGGAGGCGACGGTCTCGCAGGCGTCGAGCAGGATCGACAGCAGGTGATGGCGCTCGGGCAGACTCCGCAGGGTCGATTCCCGGCCCGCCAGCAACTCGGTCAGGGTGCGGCCCTCGACCTTTTTCATCGCATACCAGCGGGTGCCGTCAGCCGAAGTTCCCGCGCCGTAGATCGGCAGGCTGCCCGGATGGTCGATCGACGCCATCAGCGCGATCTCCTCGTCAAAGCGTCCGCAGACCTCGGCGTCGTCGAGATGTTCGGGATGCAGCATCTTCACGGCGAGGTGCTGGCTCGGATCGACGGCATAACCCTCGACCACCCGGCCCATGCCGCCCTCGCCGAGCAGGTGGCCGAGATGGATGGTCCGCTCGAGCGCGATCGTCTTGTCCTTGGAATCGGTCATGGCTCGGCGAAATCCCAGTGTCCAGAGCGGTGGCGCGCGAGATGGTCCGGATCGACTTCGACTCCGAGTCCGGCCTCGCAGGAAAGCCGCGGAGGGCGCCCCCCACGGCGCATCTGCAACAGTGGCACGGCCGGATCCTCCGCCAGCAGCAGCTTGCCGAAGCAGCCCTCGGCGTGTCGGACTTCGGGGAAAGCGGCACAGAGGTGGAGATGGGCGGCCGACAGCACCGAGGATTCGCCGACCTGGCAGCCGATCTGGACCCACAGGCCCGCCGCCACCGCCTCGCGGCAGCGCGCCAGCGTGGCGATTAGCCCGCCGCACTTCGAAATGCGGGCGTTGATCGCGGTGCAGGCGCCGGTCTCGATCAGGCGCTCGAGGGACGCCCGGGTGTTCAGACTTTCATCGGCCATCACGTCGAGACCGGTCTCGCTGACCAGTCGCGCCGCACCCTCGAAGTCATCGGCGGGCAGCGGTTGCTCGAAACTCGTGATCCCCTCGCGGGCCAGCGCCGGCATCCGGGCCAGCGCCTGCTTCGCATCCCAGCCCATGTTGACATCGGCCCTCAATGACACCCGGCCCCCCGCGAGCCGACGGATCCCGGCGATTTCCGCCGGCCCGGTCGACGCATCGATCTTCAGCTTCAGCGCCCGGAACCCGAGCAGTCGGTAGGCCAGCAGCTGCGCCCGGCGCTTCAGGTTCATGCCCGATGACAACACGCCGCTGTAGCGGAAGTCCTCGGGGAGTTCCGGGCCACTCCCGAAGGGCGTCTTGCCGAAGTGCTTTCCGAAGGCGTCGAGCAGGGCGAGGTCGACCGCACACCACGCGGCCGACTGGGGAAGCTGCGGCAGCACCCAGTCGGCAGGCGCGCAGCCGTCGCAATCGACGAGGAAGGCGGTGACCTCGTCGAAGCTCGAAAATTTCCGGCCGATCAGCTTCGGCAGCACCGACTCGCGCAGCAGCTCGCATGCCCCGTCGCGCGTCTCACCGGTGACATACGGCCGCGGCAGGGCCTCGCCCCAGCCGACCGTGCCGTCGTCGAGTTCGGCCTCGAGCATCAGGCTCGACGACGACTCACGGGACGATGCCGCATGCTCGAACTTGCCGCGAAACGGCAGGTCGACGGCGTGCAGGCGAAGGGAGACGATGCGGGGCATGGTGGTCAGGGGAAGTCAGTGCTTTCGGGGCAGCGTGTCGATCCAGCGGATCATGTCGCGGGCGAGACGGTCGGGGGCGTCGAGCTGGATCGAGTGGGTCTGCTCGGGGTATTCGACGATCTTCACCGGTCGCTGCGGATCGCGGGTGACCAGTTCACGCGTTGCCTCGTTGTCGATGATGCGGTCCCTGCCCGCGAGAAAGAGTAGCAGAGGTGGATATTCCCGATCCTCGCTGCGCTCGACCATCCGGTCCATGCGGATGCTCTCCTTGAGGAACGCGGCGGAAACGGTGTGCAACCGGAGAGGGTCGTTCCGGATGTAGGCGAGTTGATCCGGGTCGGTGGTGAACATCTCGGTCTCGATCGGCACCGGATGCTGACGCTCGGGAGCGAAGACCATGTCGACGAACACCGCCGCCTTTTGTGGAACGGTTAGATCAACCTTGGGCTTCATTCCGGGCGTGACCAGCACCATGCCGTCGATCTGGTTGGGATGAGCCACGTCATAGGCCATCACATACTTTCCTCCCCACGACAGGCCGATCAGGTAGATCTCGTCGAACTTGCCGGAAGCCCTCACGGCCGCGACCGCCCGTTGGACGTCATCGACGAGGCGCACTCCGCTTTCGACATGTCCCGATGTGAAATGGCGGTTCTCCCGGTTGATCCCGCTGCCGCGGCGGTCGATGCTGAAGACCGGATAACCGCGCCGGGCCAGTTGCCCGGCTGCCAGGTCGAACCACCCGCCGTGGCTTTCGATGCCGTGGAGATAAAGAAACGCGGCGCGGCGCGGGTTCAGGCGCGCGGGCCGCTGCACCACGTAGGCGATCTCCTTGTCATCCGCTCCGGCGAAGGTGCCGGTTTCTAGCTTGCCGAGCCGCTCGGAAATCTGCGCGGCCGTCGGACCGGGGTCGGGTGACGAGCCACAGTGGCAGAGAAGCGGCACCACCAGGCAGGTCAGCAGGAAATGGCGGCAGTGCATGAGTCTGTGGGATTCTGAAGAAGACATCGCCCTTCCGTTGATTGTCGATTCTCAATCTCCGTCGGCGATGGTCACGGTCACCGATCCCAGCGGACCACCGCTCACCGTGACCTCGTCCCCGGGCTTGAGAAATTGCGTGGTGTCGCCGTCCTGCTTGATCGAAAGCTTGGTGAAGCGGCTCATGCCGATCGCGTTGGCGAGACGGACCTTCCAACGCGGGCTCTTCAGCGCCACCCCGCCCGGCGTGCCGGTGAGAACCATCATCCCCTTCCCCAAGGGCTGGTCCGGGTAGGTCTCATGGATGAAACGCAGCATCTGCCGCGGCGTGTAGACGAGTTCGGTGACGACCTGCCGCTGGCGATTCTCGCCATTGACCTTCGTTTCGATGATCACCGGTGGGATGCCGTTGGCCACGGGCACGTCGGGGATCCAGGCCCGTCCACCCACCGGCATGAAGCCGGGAAAACTCTTTGAGAGTCCCCAGTAGTCGTAGCGGTTCGCCATGCCCTCGCCGAGGATGGCAATCGAGCGGGCCGACAAGTCGTTGGCGATGAAGAAACCGATCTGCGGAACGAAATCCTGCCGGCCGAGCTCGACCGGATCGACATCCTCCAGCAAAACGAAGCCGAGTTCGCCTTCGTAATCAAGCAGGCAGCTCAGCTGCAGGTCTTCCGCCTTGAGTTTCTCTGTGATTCCCGGCTCGAGCCCCTCGACTGCAGATGCCAGCGCCCCGGCTCCGGGAAGCATCACGATCGATCCGGAACCGACGACCGCACGCGGGTGCTTGCGGAAAATGGGAGGTCCCGAGCGAGGATCGAAGTCCGATGCGGTCTCCTCGATGTGTTTTGCATAACTCAGCCCCACACCGAATACCTCGGATGGAGGCTCGAGTGCCACGAAGCGGCCCTCCCCGAGGTCATACTCGTGAAACACCGCCGGGACCGGCGTCACCGGCAGCGGCCGAAACAGGTGGTAGAGCAATGCCGCCACGGCCAGCACCACGATCCCGAGCACGATTCGTCCCCACCTGATCCCTCGCGTCGCCGGGAGAGGGCAATGGGGCACCTGCCGTTCGGGATCGGCAGCTGTTGGCGATGTCACGGTCACGCGGCCTCGGATCGAATTCTCAGCCCTTGCATCTTCCGGGCTCCGGGCTCCCCCAGCCAGTAACACGAAGGTAACTTACGGTCACTAACCCCGTCGGCGGCATTGACTGTGCCAAATCTTTCAACACCATCGTCACGGAACCAGGACCCGATCACGCCCCATGCCTCATCTCACAATCTCCATCAACATCCTGCCATCGACCCTCCGGGGCCGGGGCCTGCGTTTTCTTGCCGCCATCGCCCTTCCATGCCTCGCCTGCCAGTGCGCGTCGATGAACCCCGAAGGATCGACCGACGCGGAGAAGCGGACCTTCATCGACAAGGAGGCCTCCCGCATCCTCCAGGATTTGCAGAAAAGTTCGCCCGAAGCCGGGGGCGAGATTGCTTCCGCCGAAGGTTACGCGGCCTTCCGCTACACCTCGGGCAAGCTGCCGATCGTGCTTGGCGGACTGGGCGGCGGGGCCGGCTACGGCGTGGCCGTTGACCCATCGGACGAGGCGCGGACCTACATGAAGGTTCAGAAGCTCAACTGGGGCTGGGGCATGGGCGTGAAGGAGAACTCGGTGGTCTTCGTCTTCGATGACCGCGAGGTGTTCGACAAGTTCAAGACCGGCAAGTGGGATTCGGGGGCCGCCGCGGAGGCCACCGTGAAGAAGGATGACCTCGGGGCCGGGGTCGGCGGGGTCGCCAGCCCGGGGAAGGGCTTCAAGGCCTACACGCTCACCGATTCCGGCCTGTCCTACGGCGTGACCTACCAAACCCGGCGGTTCTCGCCGATCCGAGCGCTCAATCCGTGAGGACCCGGGAATGATGCGCGGGTTCCGGCTGCTGCCTGTCCGGTTTCGCACCGCCGGCCCCGGCGTGCTGGCCGCCGTGCTGCTGGCGGGGTGCGGGGCGCCGACGGTCGCACCCTACATGCGCCCGCCCGCCGCCCCCGGCGACCATCGCATCGAGGCCCCCCTCGCCGCCGCAGGGTCCGCCTGGAAGATCCTCGCCGACCCCGGTCGGGACGCCGACTGGCCCGCCGCGGGCGAGGCTTACAACGAAGCCGTCGCCGCCGCCTTCGACGACCTCCGCCGGGCCGGCAGCGACTGGAAGAAGGCCGCCGCCACCACGGGCACCCGCCTGGCCGACCCGGGCCCCGGCGATCTCGACCCCGCCCTGCTCGGCGTCGTGTTTCCCGCCTCCAAGGTCGACACCCGGCGCCTCGGTGAGCGCCAGCTCGCCTCGGGCATCGGACTGCCGTTGGTCGGCTGGATCGAGGACGAGTTGCCCCTCTACGATAGGGCGAGATTTCCGCCTCCCGCCGGCATCACCGCCACCGCCACCGCCATCCTGCGCTTCGACCGCGGACCCACACCGGTCTGGCAGTTCCGCCAACCCTTCAACTCCGAACTCATCCGCGTCGGCGGCGTCCATCATCCGCTCCGCAGCGACTGGTCCGCCGCCCACGCCCTGTACTGGGAGATGAGCCGACTGGACCGCACCACGATCCAGAACGTCCTCCTCCCGCAGCGCCTGCAACGGATCGAGGGGATCTTCTTCACCCGGCCGCCGGACCCCGACCGGATCCCCTTGGTACTGGTCCACGGACTCAAGTCGAGCCCCGACGTCTTTGACCGGATGATCAACGAGTTGATCGCCGACGGGGACATCCGCAGCCGCTACCAGCTGTGGGTCTACAGCTATCCGACCGGGGTTCCCTGGGGCCTGGCGGCCGCACGCTTTCGCGAGAGCTTCCGCGCCGCGCTCGCCTACGCCCGTGAGGAGGGTTGCCGGCATCTGGACAAGACGGTGGTGGTCGCCCACTCCAAGGGAGCGCTGATCACCCAGGCGAGTCTGCGTGACCCGGGGGATGCCGTGTATTCCACATTCATCAAGAAGCCGATGGATCAACTCGATGTGACCCCGAAGGAACGGGAGCTGCTCCGCGAGGTGTTCCTGTGGGAACCGCTGCCCTGCGTCCGCCGCGCGGTTTTCCTGGCCGCCCCCCACCGCGGCAGTCCCTTGGCCGAGCACTCACTCGCGATGCTGGCGTCGAGGCTCATCCGGCTCCCCAAGCTGCTTACCGTCGAGATCCCCGACCTGCTCGTCCGCAATGCCGCCGCCCTCACCGATCCCGACCTGGTCTCGGCGGAGGAGAGCCTGAGGTTCCGTGGCCGCAACATCCGCCTGCCGACCGGGATCGAGGCGCTGCAGCCCGGACGACCCCTGTTCCAGATCGTGCCAAACCTGCCATTTCGAAAGGGGGTCCACCTCCACTCGGTCATCGGCGACCGCGGCCGAAGCGACACCCCGGACAGCTCCGACGGCGTCGTACCGTACTGGTCCTCCCATCTCGACGGAGTGGACAGCGAGTTGATCGTGCCCTCCGACCACAACGTGCCGAAATGCCCGGAAGCGATCCAAGAGGTCAAGCGGATCCTGCTGCTCAACCTGCGCGAAAACTGACGCCAGCCTCCGCCAGTGACCGCTCGATCATTTCCACCATCTCCGGAGGTTTCACGTAGCGGGTGATCAACCAGCGTCCGCGCTCGGGGAAGTCCGGCTTCATCTCCAGCAGGCGCTTCGCCGCGGCGGCTGCCTCCTCCGTTTGCCCATCGGCGGCCAGCGCCACCGACTCCATCAGCGGGCTCCAGAAGTAGGACTCCGGGGCATACTCACGGGCGGCGGTGAGGGCCGCCGCCGGATCGTCCCGCATCAAGCCGTCCAGCCACAGGGCACCGTAGCAGGCCCGCCGCGGGAACGGGTTGATCTCCAGCGCCTGTCTCAGCAGTGCCGGCCCCTTTTCCCAGTCGCCGGACAGCGTGAGCAGATATCCGATCACATCCAGCCAGAACATGGACGTTCCATTGACTTCGAGCGCGGCCTCCGCCTCACCAAGCGCCTCGTCCAACTCGTCAACGAGCAGCAACAGATAGGAGAGAATGGAACGGCAGCGCACGTCCCGGGGGGCGAGGCCGCCGCCGCGCCGGGCCGCCGCCAGCGATTCCTCGATCGGCAGGACCTCTCCGGGCAGCCCGAGACTCCAATGCGCCCCGCCGAGCCGGGCGAGATAGGACCAGCACACCGCACACTCGGGATCCGCATCCACCGCCTGGCGGAGGGCGGCGAACGCTTCGACAAACGCCGCCGGATCGTTCGTCACATCGAAGTGCAGGTAGCGAAGGATGGCCTGGTAGGCGCTGCCGCCGGCAGCGGGATCCCGGCGCGACTCTCCGCCGAGGTGTCGCGACAGGAACCCCTGCTCCTCCGCCACCATCGCCACCGTGGTGTGAACCACCTTCTCCAATCGACAAGCCTGCTCCGGCCCCTCCGGGCACAGGAACGTCTCGGCCCAGACCTGTCGGCCGCTTTCGCCGTCGATCAGATCCAGGGTGAGTTTCAGCCCGTCATTCCGTGCCACGATCGTGCCTCCGAGGCGGAAGCGCGCTTCGTCGGCCCGACCCGGCCGTTCTCCGGCCACCGGACCACGGAAGACGTGAAGCGCCTGGTCGCGGCTGAACTCTGCGGAGAGGTCGGAAGCGAGACCCTCGGCGACGAAATCAACTTCAGGCCGCCCTGTCAGGTTGCGGAGCGGTGAAACGAGAAGCGTCGGCCAGGGGTCGGTGGCCGGCACGTCTCCCGGATCGATCGGCTGAAGCGCTCCGGAGGAGGACTCCCGCCACTCGAAGGTGGGCACATAGGAGCCCTTCGGCAGCTGGATCGACACCGGGTCGGCAACGCCCGCCGTAAGGTAGTAGTGCTCGATCGAGCGGCGCACCCGCCCCGCCTGCATGCGGACGATCGGGTCGGTCGTCGGGTCGAATTCATCCCCGCGGTCGAACACGCTGCCGGCGATGGCTTGCTGCGAAATCATCTGCGAGCGCCCGTCCAGCACCTCGCCCACCACGAATCGCAGGAAATCCACCGAGCGCTGGCTCGTGTCGAACTCCGGACTCTCCGTGACCCGATCCAACTGCTCCTCGACGGCCTGCCTGTCGGGCGGCTTTCCATTCTGACGCTGGCGGCTGCTTGAGGGCATGAGAAAAATGGTGAGACCTTAACCAGCACTCATCGCACGGACCCTAGGCAAGCAACCGAGCGATGGTCAATGACCGTAAGTTACCCCGCGTTACTTGGCCGTGGTGTCGGCGAAGTGAAAAGTTCGCTTCCATGAGAACCGGGGAGCCCGCCCAGCCACCTGATCCGGTGCTCATGCTTCAACCCCGGTCGGAAGCGGCGATCCGTCAGCTCTTTCATGAAGATGAGGAATTCCGCGAACTCTGCAACGACTACGCCGAATGCGTCGCCATGCTCGACCAATTGCGCAGGGGACAGGGAGGGGCCGATGACCGGATCGAGCAATACTGCGAACTCCGCGTGAATCTCGAACACGAGCTCGTCTGCCGCCTCCCGCGTCCGCCGGCGGGCCGGGAACCTGCCCTCGTCCACCGTGCTCCCCCGACCGGGGCGGACGTTCCTGAAAATCCGCCCGCCACTCCCCCCAGATAGCCCTTCTACCCACCGATGAAGACCACGCCTTTTCCCCAACCGCTCCAGCAAATGGTCGCCACGGTCATGGCCGCCGGATTGCTGGTCTCCACCCCCGGCTTCGCCCAGGCCGTGGCCGCTTCGACCGAAGCCGCCGCCCAAGCCCCTCCCGTGACTCCCGCCTCTGAAGCGTCGGACCCTGCGGATACCGGCGAGCCCGCGCCGAGGGTCAGCGCCGAAGAGGCCGGCTACGAGAAGCTCGGCATGGAGCAGCTCGAGCCGATCGTCGCGCCGGTCGCCCTCTACCCCGACGAGCTGCTGGCGCAGATGCTGCCGGCCTCGACCGTGCCGCTCGATGTCGTCGCGGCGCAGCAGTTCGTCGAACGCGAGCCGGAATTCGAGGAGCCACCGGCTGAAGCGGTCGAATCCTGGGACCCGGCGGTGGTTTCGCTGCTCCAGTTCAAGGACGTGCTCGACCTGATGGCCGGGGACATCAACTGGACGATGACCCTCGGGCAGGCCTTCTACTATCAGGAGTCCGACGTTTACGACGCGATCCAGCTGGTCCGCACCCGGGCCGACGCCAAGGGCCTGCTCACCGACAACCAGCAGCAGGTCTATGTGAAGGAGACCGAGATCATCCGCATCGAGCCAGCCGATCCGCAGGTCATCTACGTGCCCAAATACGAGCCGCAGGTGATCTACGTCGAGAAGCAGCCCACCGCCAGCGCCGCCCCCTTCCTCACCTTCGCCACCGGCGTCGCCGTGGTCTGGGGACTGAGCTGGGCCTTCGACTGGGGCAAGCGCAAGTGCGTCCACCACCACCACTGGTATCAGCCATGGCACCACCATCACTATCACCACCACTACGGCCGTCCGTACTACGGTCACAAGCCGCCGCCGCGGCCGCCGTCCTACCGGCCCCCGGTTCGTCCGCCCCACCCTCCCGGCTGGAGGCCGCCCGGCCAGCGACCACCCGGCTACCGGCCTCCACGGCCGATCCCGCCGCCCGGCCATTTCCCGGTCCTGCGCCCCGATCGCCCCGGTGCGCGGCCGCCCGCCGACGGAGGATCCTGGCGCCCCCCGCGTCCGCCCGCCGTCAAGCCACCCCAGCGCCCCGGTGGCGGACGTCCTCCGCTCGCCACCCCGCCGCCCCGGCCCACCCCGCTGCCGGCGACCCGCCCCGCCGTTCCCGGCAACCGCCCGGGGACCCCGACCACTCGGCCGGCAGTGCCGACCAAGCCGACGACCCGGCCGGCGGTTCCCACCAAACCCACGACCCGACCGGCTGTCCCAACCAAGCCGACCACTCGACCGGGCACCCCGGCTGCATCACCGGGATCGAACTTCCGGCCCGCCACGCGCCCGAGCGCCCCGGCCAACCGCAAGGACCTCCAGCGAGGGAGTTCGAGCCTCAACCGCAGCGGCGGCCAGGCCAGGCCCGCTCCGTCCGCTCGACCGACCAACCGCTCCTCCTTCCAGCCACAGGGCGGCAGCAACCGCGCCTCCTCTCGCGGGGCCGCCAGCGGCAACCGCCGCAGCCGTTGAAATCCTCACACCATCCCAGTCATGAAACACTCCACGCTCACCGCCATCGCGGCCCTCGCCCTCCCGCTGGCCAACGCCCAGCAGTCTTTCGATTCCGCGGAGGCCGCCTTCGCCGCCGTCGCCAAGGCCTGCGCCGAAGGCGACAAAGCAGCACTCACCACCATCATCGGCCCCGACGCCGAAAGTCTGCTCGCCGACGAAACCACCTCGACCCTCAAAGCCTTCGCCGAGGCCTACGAGCTCGACCACGAGGTCCTGACCCGCGACGACCAGCGGCTCATCCAGGTCGGCGACGTCGGCTACATCCTGCCGGTCCCGGTGGTCGCCGCGGATTCGAAGTGGACCTTCGACCTTCCCGCCGCACTCGACGAGATCCACAAGCGTCGCATCGGCCGCAACGAAATCACCGCCATCGAAACCCTGCGCGCCTACGTCGAGGCCCAGCGCGACTACGCCGCCGACGACCACGACGGCGACGAGGTCAACGAGTTCGCCCAGCTCATCGTCAGCACCAAGGGCCAGCGCGACGGACTCTACTTCGAAACCGAGCCCGGCGAACCGCCCAGCCCCTTCGGTCCGCTGGTCGCCGAGAAGGCGGAATACCTCAAGGATCGAAAACCCGGCGACCCCTACTACGGCTACTACTACAAGATCCTCCGCGGCCAGGGCGACGCCGCCCCGGGTGGGGCCTACGACTACGTCATCAACGGCAACATGATCGCCGGCTACGCGATGCTCGCCTGGCCCGCCGACTACGGCAAGTCGGGCATCATGAGCTTCATCGTCAACCACCAGGGCAAGGTCTTCGACCGCGACCTCGGCCCCGGAACCGCCAAGGCTGCCGAAGCCATCACCGCCTATCAGCCCGACGACAACTGGTCCGAGGTCCCCGCCGACGACCTCGACGAGTCGACGATCGAATGAGTCCGTCTGTTTCGCCTTCCGCTTTCCCACTCTCAAAGCACAACACCAACCCCATGACACGCATTCTCGCCACCCCCATCCTGATCGCCGCCGGGCTCGCCGTCTGCGGCTGTGACCGCTCCTCCGAACCGGCCTCCGGACCCGCTGCAACCGACCTTTCGCCCGAAGAGGCCCGTGCCATCGCCAAGGAAGCATACATCTACGCCAACCCGATGGTGGACAACTACCGCATCTTCCATGGGGCCTTCGTTGACGAGACGAGTCCTGATTACAAGACGCCGATCAACCAGCTCGTGAACCTGGCGCGGGTTTACACGCACGAGGACCGGGCCGTGCAGACCGCCAATTCCGATACGCCCTACAGTTGGTTGGCCCTGGACCTGCGCACCGAGCCCTTTGTGTTGACGGTGCCGCCGGTTGAAAAGGAGCGCTATTTCAACATCCAACTGATCGACCTTTACACCCATAATTTCGACTACATCGGAAGCCGAACGACAGGCAACGATGGCGGTGATTTCCTGGTCGCCGGGCCGGGGTGGAAGGGCGAAGTGCCCGAGGGCATTGCCAAAGTGATTCATTGCGAAACCGAACTGGCGGTCGCCGTCTACCGAACCCAGCTCTTCAACCCGGCCGACCTGGACAACGTGAAGGCCGTCCAGGCCGGCTACAAGGTGCAGCCCCTCTCCGCGTTTCTCGGCCAGCCGGCGCCCGAAGCCGCACCCGCGATCAACTTTATCGAGCCGTTGACGCGCGATGAAATCAAGAAATCACCCGAGGTATTCCAGCAGCTGAATTTCGTGCTGCAGTTCTGCCCCACCCATCCCTCCGAAAAGGAGCTCATGGCCCGGCTCGCCCGACTCGGTATCGGGGCTGGAAGGACCTTCGATTGGGATGCGTTCTCTCCTGAAGTCCAGAGAGCCATCGGTCAGGGCATTGCCGATGCCTGGGCAGACTTTGCGGCGCTGAAGGAGCGGGCCGACGCGGGCGAGGTCGGTTCCGGCGAGATCTTCGGCACCAGGGAACATCTGAAGAACAACTACCTCTATCGCATGGCCGCCGCCGTTCTCGGCATCTGGGGACACAGCGAGGAAGAGGCGATCTACCCGTCCTACTACGTGGATGCCGATGGGGAGAAGCTCGACGGCTCCCACCGTTACACCTTGCGGTTTGCGCCGGGACGGTTGCCGCCCGTCAACTCCTTCTGGTCGCTGACGATGTACGAACTGCCGGAAAGCCTGATGGTGGAAAACCCCATCAATCGCTACCTGCTCAACTCGACCATGCTCGACGATTTCGTGCGGGACGATGACGGCGGAATCACCCTCTACCTGCAGCATGACTCACCGGGCACCGACAAGGAAGCCAACTGGCTGCCGGCGCCCAAGGGCCCCTTCAGCGCGGTGATGCGTCTTTACTGGCCCAAGAAGGAAGCCCTTGACGGCTCGTGGACGATACCGCCGCTGAAACGGGCGCAGTAACGGAGACCCATCCAAAACCTGCAACAAGGAGAAATCATGAAGAAGCTACTACTGAGCGCACTGTTGCTCCCGACGCTCGCCTTTGCCGAGGACATCACGATCCAGAACCTCGTGCGCGCCGAATCCGACACGATGTTCCGGATGACCATGAAGGAAAGAAACATCGGCATCGGCGAGCTCTTCCACGATCGCAAGGCCGCCTCCGCCAACGAACCCCAGACGGTGATCCGGCCCAACCAGGACACATTCTACTCCGCCGCGATCATCGATCTGTCGAAGCCTGTGACGGTCAAGCTGCCGAAAGGGGACGGGCGGTTCCAGTCGGTGCTGGTCATCAGCCAGGACCACTACAACTTCGGCTATGCCAAACCCGGAGCATATCAACTGACCGAGGAGGAGGTCGGGACACGCTTCGCGATGCTGCTGTTCCGCACCTTCGTCGATGCAGGCGATCCCGACGATGCCGCGCGGGCCCATGCGGTGCAGGATGGCATCGTCATCGAGGGCGGCGGAAAGGGACCGTTCGAGGCGCCGAATTGGGACCTCGAAGCCCTTGCCAAGGCGCGGAAGGCGGTCAACGACCTTGCGGCGGTGGTCGGTCTCGAATCCAGCACTTCCTTCGGTCGACGCGGCGAGATCGACCCGCTGGGCCACCTGATTGGGATCGCCGGCTGGGCCGGACAACCGGCCACGATGGCCGAAGGCATCGTCGATGCCGTCGAAATGAACGACGGCAAGACGCCCCATGTGGTCACCGTCAAGGACGTGCCGGTGGACGCCTTCTGGTCGATCACCGTTTACGACGCCGACGGCTTTCTCGCCGCCAACGATCTCAATCGCAACAGCTACAACAACACCTCGGCCACGCCGAACGACGATGGTTCCTACACGATCCATTTTGGCGGCGACCCCAAGGCCAAGAACTACCTGCCCATCACCGAAGGCTGGAACTACACGATCCGGCTCTACCAGCCGCGCAAGGAGGTTCTGGATGGCACCTGGACCTTCCCGGCCATCGAGCCCGTGGAATAGTGGAACGGCAAGCGATCCCACAACGAATCCTCACATCCAAACGACCATGAAACCCCATGCCGGACCACCGATGCGATTCCTCCCGGCGCTGCTGCTTTTGACCACCCTTGCCTGCCCGCTCGCGTCACGGGGCGATGACGCCGCCGACCTTGCCCAGGACCTCACCAACCCGCTGGCCGACCTGATCACCCTGCCGATCCAGGCGAACTACGACGACGGCTTCGGTCCGCTCGGCGACGGCTGGCGCCTCCAGACCAACATCCAGCCGGTGATCCCGTTCGAGCTCAACGAGCACTGGAACCTGATCACCCGCACCATCATCCCGGTGATCCACCAGGAGGACCTGTTCCCGGGTTCCGGCTCCCAGTTTGGGCTCGGAGACATCAACATGAGCCTGTTCTTCTCGCCCCGTTCGGCGTCGGACGACTTCGTCTGGGGCGCCGGCCCGGTGTTCCTGTTTCCGACGGCCACCGATTCGCTGCTGGGTGCCGACAAGTGGGCGGCAGGACCGTCGCTTGTCATGCTGCGGATGCAGGGCCCGTGGACCTACGGCATCCTTGCCAACCACCTCTGGTCCTTCGCCGGAAGCGGCAGCCGACACCTCAACAACACCTTTGTTCAGCCTTTCGTCGCTTACACGACGGAAAGCGCATGGACCTTCTCGCTGCAGAGCGAGATGAACTACAACTGGAGCGCCGAGCAGTGGTCCATTCCGGTCAACGCCGCGGTCTCGAAGCTGGTCCGATTTGGCAAGCTGCCCGTCAGCCTCCAGGCCGGGGTCGGCTACTGGGCGGAATCGCCGACCAACGGTGCCGACGATCTCCGCTTCCGTCTGCAAATGAACTTCGTTCTGCCAAAATCATAGCACCGCCCTCCTTTCATGAAACGACACCCTTCCATCCTGCCTGCCCTATCCGTTCTCCTGCTCGCCACCCCCTGCTCGCTCGCCGAGGAAGGCGGTGCCGGTCACCACGTGCCCGGCGGCATGGGCACGCTGATCGACCTTTTGCCGACCGAACCCGGCTGGGTGTTCGAGTCGATGTACATGCGCTATTCCGGCGATGCCTCGGCCACGGCCCGGATCCCCATCGCCAACCGTATCAGCCTCGGGCTGGACGCGACCAGTGATGCATTCATGCTCGGTGGCTTCTGCACCTTCGAAGAGCAAGTGTTGGGGGCCCATTATTCGGTCGGAGCCTTCGTTCCGTATGTCTGGATGGACGTCGAGGCCCTGGTGCGGATCGGCAACCTCCCGCCCGCCTACCAAGGTTCGAGCGAGAGCGGCCTTGGGGACATTTCGCTGATGCCGGTGATGATGGCGTGGAAGTCGGGCGAGTGGCAGTTCAACGCCGCACTGCCGATCTACGCTCCGACCGGCGACTACCGGGTCGGTCGTCTCGCCAACCCGGGCCTGAACCACTGGAGCTTCGACCCGACCGTCGGCGTCGCCTACTCCAACGAAGAAACCGGATTCAATTTCGCGGCCCACACCGGATTGACCTTCGCCACCGAGAACCCCGACACCAACTACCGCAACGGCACGCTGTTCCACCTCGACCTCAGTGCCCAGCAACTGCTGCCCGCCGGCCCCGGCTTCCTCGGCATCGGCGTCGAGGCCTTCTACCTCGAACAGGTCCGCGACGACAGCGGCCGCGGAGCGCCCCCCGGCGGCTTCAAAAGCCGCAGCTACGGTCTCGGGCCGGTGCTGAGCTACATCCTGCCGGTCGGTGACGACGTCTTCGTCGCCGAGGCGCGCTGGTTGGCCGAACTCGACACCACCAACCGGATGCAGGGCGACTACTTCTGGCTCAAGGCGGTCTATCAGTTCTGACGCCCGGGCGGCCTCCACGCCAAGCCCGACCACCCGGCGGCGGGTTCCCGCCTGTGCACCCCACCCGCCACCGCAGGCGGGATGGCTTGCCCCGTCGGCAGCTCCCTCTCAGGCTACCCCCTCCATTTCTCCCCCCCGCCTTATGGAATTCGAGCTCCGCGCCATCACCACCTTCAACCTGGCCATCCTGGTTCTGTTCTTCGGCAAGTGGCTCAACCAGCGCATCCCGCTGCTCCGCCGCTACAACATCCCGGAACCTGTCAGCAGCGGCCTCCTGGTGTGCCTCGCGACCTGGGCGATTTATGGCATTTGGGGCGCCGAAATTTCCTTCGACCTGAGGAGCCGGGACATCCTGCTGGTGTTCTTCTTCGCCGGCATCGGATTGAACTCGGACTTGCGCTCGCTACTCGCCGGAGGGCTGCCGCTTGTGATCCTGCTCGCCGCCACCGTGGTCTACATGTTCATCCAGAACTTCACCGGCGTGGGTGTGGCGAGCCTGTTCGGGCTGGAAAAGGCGGTCGGCATTCTCGGCGGCACCACCTCGTTGATCGGCGGCCACGGCACCGCGATTGCATGGACACCGACCTTCCGCGACGAATATGGCATCGGAAATGCCAGCGAGATCGGCATCGCCTGCGCGACCTTCGGCCTGGTCCTCGCCTCGCTGATGGGCGGCCCGATCGCCAACATCCTGATCGGTCGCCACAAGCTGGAGCCGAAGGCGGTCGACCAACCCGACGTCGGCATGACCCACGACCGGGAGCACTCGCCGATCGACGCCTACTCGGTCCTCAGCGCGTGGCTGGTGCTCAACATCAGCCTCACCTCGGGCCTCGCGATCCAGGAGGCGCTGGAGAAGGCGGGACTGCAGCTTCCGCTTTTCGTCTGCTGCCTGTTCGGGGCCATCCTGCTGACCAACATCGTGCCGAGGATCTTCCCGAAGCTGGCCTGGCCGGCGGGCAGCCGTTCGCTCGCGCTGATCTCCGACATTTCGCTCGGGATGTTCCTCGCGATGTCGCTGATGAGCCTGCAATTGTGGACGCTGGCCGAACTCGCCGGGCCGATCCTGGCGATCCTCGGTGCCCAGTTCCTGATCGCCTTCGCCTTCGCGCTCTTCGTCGTCTTCCGCCTGATGGGCCGCGACTACGAAGCGGCGGTCGTGTGCTCCGGCTTCGGCGGCATTTCACTCGGCTCGACGCCGACGGCGATGGCCAACATGACCGCGGTCAGCAAGCGCTACGGAGCGGCCCACAAGGCCTTCATCATCGTGCCGCTGGTCTGCGGATTCTTCGTCGACATCGCCAACGCGGTCATCATCAAGGCCTTCCTGACCCGGTTCGGATGACCTCGACGCCTTTCGGCCTGAGCCTGCCGAGGGTTCGCCGGATCAATCAGGAGAAGGGACTTCCAGTCTCTTTCCCCAGCGACGCGTCCGATGCAAAGGGGCTGGAAGTCCCTTCTCCTCAGTGATCATGCGGGCTTTCGCCGGAGGCGTCGCCGAGGTGCTCGAGCTCCTTGGGAAGGAACTTCTTGAAGCGGGTCTTGTCGATCGCCTTCATGTAGGCCTCCTGTGGAGAGATCATGCCGGACTGGAGTTTCTGCCAGATCGACTCGTCCATGAACTGCATGCCCTCGCCCTTGCCGCCGGTGATGACGTCGTAAAGCTTCTGCGTCGCTCCCTCGCGGATGATCGCCGAGACCGCCGGGGTGGCGAACATGATCTCGTGCACGGCGACCCGGCCCGGCTTGTCGGTGCGCTTGCACAGGAGCTGGGCCAGCACGCCCCGTAGCGACGCGGCAAGCATCGTCCGCACCTGCGACTGCTGGTCGGACGGGAAGACATCGACGATCCGGTCGACGGTCTTGCGGGCGTTGTTGGTGTGCAGGGTGCCGAAGACGAGCAGGCCGGTCTCGGCGGCCGTGAGCGCCAGCGAGATGGTCTCGAGGTCGCGCATCTCGCCGACCAGCACGATGTCGGCGTCCTCGCGCAGTGCGGCCCTCAGGCCGTCGGCGAAGGAGGGCGTCTGGATCGGCACCTCGCGCTGGGTGATGATCGACTTCTTGCTCGAGTGCACGAACTCGATCGGCTCCTCGATGGTGATGATGTGCCGGTTGTAGTTCGAGTTGATGTAGTCGAGGAGGGCGGCGAGCGTGGTCGACTTGCCCGAACCAGTGGGGCCGGTGACCAGCACCAGTCCGGAGCGGATTTGGCCGAAGCGTTTCACCACCTCGGGCACGCCGAGTTCCTCGAGCTGCATGATTTCGGTCGGGATCAGGCGGAAGACGGCGGCGAGACCGTTCTTCTGCTTGAGGTAGTTGCAACGGAAGCGTGACTCCTCGTCCATCTCGTAGGCGAAGTCGAGGTCTCCGGTGTCCATGTAGATCTTGAAGGCGTTCTCCTCGCAGATCTCGGAGAGCATGCGGTGCATGGTGTCGTGATCGAGCACGGCTTCGCCTTCGATCGGATTGACCGCGCCGTGGACGCGGATCTTCGGCGGCTGGCCCTCCGAGATGTGGAGGTCGGAGCCGCCGCTTTCGACGAGATGCTGGAAGAGTCGGTCGATTTCAGCCATGGGCGCGGGAAAGGGTCAGGATTCGAAGAAGGAGAGCATCTGGGTCTTGTCCTCGGCGCGGAAGAGCGCCTCCTCCTGGGTGATCTGGCCTTTGACGTAGAGATTCCGCAACGACTCATCCATCGTGAGCATGCCGACGTTCTTGCCGGTCTGCATCACCCCCGGGAGCATGTAGGTCTTTCCTTCGCGGATGCAGTTGGCGACCGCCGGCGTGTTGACGAGCAACTCGAGCGCCATCACCCGTCCGTCGCCGCTGGCCTTGGGCAGGAGCTGCTGGGAGAGGATCCCGCGCAGCGATTCGGAGACCATGATGCGGATCTGCCCCCGCTGATCGACCGGGAAGACATCGAGCACCCGGTCGAGCGTCCGCGGGGCGTTGCCGGTGTGCAGCGTGCCGAGCACGAGGTGCCCGGTCTCGGCGGCGGTCAGGGCGAGCTGGATGGTTTCCAGGTCGCGCATCTCGCCGACCATGATGACATCGGGATCCTCCCGCAGCGCCCCCCGCAGGGCCTTGGCGAAGGAGTCGGTGTGGAGGTGCACCTCACGCTGGTTGACGTGGCTGTTCTTCGACTCGAAGACGTACTCGATCGGATCCTCGAGGGTGAGGATGTGGTCTTCGCGGTCCTTGTTGATGAAGTCGACGAGCGCGGCGAGGGTGGTGGACTTGCCCGAGCCGACCGACCCGGTGACGAGGATCAGGCCGTTCTGGTAGCGGGTGAGCGGCACGATGCTGTCGATGGGGAGGTTGATCTCCTCCATCGAGCGGATCTGGGTGTTGATGATCCGGAAGACCATGTCGTAGCCGAGGCGTTGCTTGACGACGGAAGCGCGGAAGCGGCCCTCGTCATTGGCGTAGGCGAAGTCGACGTCGCCCTTTTCCTGGAGGCGGGTCCACTCGCGCTCCTCGAGGAACGAGCGCACGAGCTTCTCGGTTTCCTCGGCGGTCAGCGGTTCGTGATCATCCCAGATCGGCAGCAGCTGGCCGAAGCGGCGCCACGCCGGCGGGAAACCGGTGGGGAGGTGCACATCGGAGCAGTCGTATTCGCGACCCAGCCGGAGGTACTGGTCGACGTGATCAAGCACTTGGTGTTCTGCCATGTCCGGGAGGAATTACAGCCGGGATTCAGAAAGTGGACACGGGAAATTGTGTCCTCTTTTCGGGTGAGGCCGGCCCGGGCAGGAACCGGCGCTGGATTTCCCGGGTGGCGAGCGACTTGAGCCACGGTTTGAGGACGGCCAGCACGGCGGGCAGCAGCAGTCGCAGCAGCGCCGACTTGCGCTTTTTCGAGCGCCGCGGGCGGCGCAGGACCATCGTGACCAGCAGCCCGGCGGCCGCCGACCCGCCGAACCACAGCCAGGGTTTCCGGGCGATCCGGCGCTTCAGCTGCTTGGGCACATCGAACTTTTCCCTGAGGACGAGCACCTCGTTCCCCAAGTGCCGGCGCGAGGCCTCGATCCGGTCGATCAGGGTTTGCGTTTCAGAGTCTCGAGCCATGCCTGGTCCTTCGCGAGTTCGGAGCGGGTGAGGGGAAATGCGGGGCCTCCCGGGCGCCGCAGGGAAAGCAGGGCGATCAGCCCGACGAGCAGGTGGACGCCGCCGGCGGCGAGCGTGATGTGCCACCACGTCCAGTCGGGCCGGGTCGCGGCGATGAGGCCGATCAGTCCGGCGACGGTGAGCATCCAGAAAAGCACCGCGCAGCCGACGATGAAGACGGCGGTCGCGGCGCGGCGGGCCGCCTGCCTGCCGGCTTCCCGGGCCTCAAGCCGGATCAGGTCGATCCGCGCCTGCACGAACTCGGCGGCGAGAGACTTCCAGTTCTCGGGCGTCGCGTCGGCGTCGGGATCCGGGGCGTCGTTCATGGTGGGTCGGGAAGCTCGCGGCCCGGAGCGAAGCGCTTCGGGCAACGGGGGCACCGTCGGCCTCTCGAGCGGTTCAGCGGCGGCTGATCAGTCCGATCAGAAAGCCCACGCCGAGCGCGGCAAGCACCGACTTGGTGGGGTTCTGGCGGATGTAGTCCTCGGCCGAGACGTGGATTTCGCGGGCGCGGTCGCGGGTGTGCACCCACTGCTCGTCGGCCGCGGTCCGCAGTTGGGTGGCCTTGGCCTCGGCGACCTGCTTGAGGTTCTGGGCCTTTTCCACCGCGCGGTCGCGGAACTGCTCGGCACTGGCCTTGGCGCGTTCGCCGACCGCCTTGGCCTCCTCGGCCTTCTCGTGGGCGAACTGCTTCGCCTTGTCGCTGGCGGCGTGGCCGAGGTCACTGGCGGCGTGGCGCAGGTCGTCGGCGGCCTTCGACACCGAGGGATTGGAGAATCCGCTTTCCGGCTCGAGTTCCGGTGATTTTGCAAAGTTGTCTGACATGATTCCGGTGTGTTTGGGGTTGCGTTCGTCTCGCTCCTTTACGCTGCCACCATTGGCCCGGGGGTGCAAGGCATGTCTGCCGCGTCAGGGGGGCGAAACGATCCTCGCCCGCGGCGGCGCGTCCACGGGCCGGGCCTTCGGCGGCTCGAGCAACCGGCTCTTCTGGTCCTCGGGCGGGGAGGTGAAGCTGACCGTGCGCCACTCGGGCTTCTCGATCGGGCCACTGCCCCGGAACTGGAACAACCCCTCGTAGATCGGCCGCAGGGGCAGCGTGATGAAGCCGAACAGGCCGCGCGCGTTCATCCGGATCGTCATGTCGAGCCGGTCCTTCGGCAGGTCGGCCTTGCCATCCCCGGTGAAGTGGATCGACGGCGTGCTGGTGAAGAAGTCCGTGGTCGAGACGACCCCCTTCTCGACGCGGAAGGTGCAGAACGCCTCGTTGGCTTCCTCGAAGCCGGCCTTGCGGCGCCCGAGCACCGCCGAGATCACCGGCGACAGCGGGCCGAAGATCGGCACCTCGAACAACTCGCCATCCTCCAGCAGGATGTTGCCGCTGCCGTCGAGCCCGGAGACGTCGCTGCCGGTCAGGGAAAAGTCCATCCGCCCGGTGATCGAGCCCTTCGGAGTACTATCGAAGTCGTAGGTGGTGGCGAGCCCGGGGACGCTCAGGGCGGTCCAGTCGATTTCCCCCTCGATCTGCTGCTGCCGGCGGCCGAGACGGCTGGTGAAGTCGGCGCGCAGGCGCCCGTCGAACAAGCCGGCGTCCAGCCCGGAGACCCGCACCTCGTCCGGCAGGACCCTGACGGTGCCCTTCGGCCGGGACAGCCGGAGGTCCTTTTCGAGGAACTCGTAGGACGCCGGGGCGTCGCTGGAGAACACCACGCGGAGGTCCTGCCGGGGCAGCCCCGTCTCGATGCCGATCGTGCCATCCGCCGCGAGCGTGGGCGGGCGGTGGAAACGGTAGGCCTCGAGTTCGTCGGCGACCTCCGCGGCGAAGGTGCGGACCACCGGGGCCGGCCAGACGCTGCCCCGGAGCTTGTTGATTTCAACCGTCTTGGCGATGTTGTCGTAAAGGATGCGGTCGACCGTCAGGGATCCGGTGCCGGGGCCTCCGTGGGCCTTTCGCAGCGGGTAGTCGTCGTAGTCGAAGTCGACCTTGCCCTTCGTGAAGTCGAGGCTGGCGTGGCAGAGGTCCATCTCCACCTCCGCGTAGTGGCTGGGCACGCCCCGGTAGGCGATGCCGCTGCTTTCCGCACGCCCCTTGAAATGCCAGTTCCGCGGGTCGTGGAAATCCGCCATGCCGGTGGCTTCCACCCGGCTCGCGGTGGCCTCGGTGGCGGAGAAATCGTCGAGCACCTGGGACAGCGGCTGGAACTGGATGGCGCGCTGCCAGAAGTCCACCGGGAGGTCGGTCGAGAACTCGTAGCGCAGCTCGCCGGAAGTGACGAAGGCACGACCGTCGAGCTGGTGGGCCCCGTCCTCGATGACGAGGTCCTCCAGAAGCAGACGGGCATCCCGCAGCGGCGGGCTCGCCGCAGCGCCGTCGGCACCGGGGCGGGGGAGGGTGGCTTCGACCGCGAAGCGGGTCGCCAGCCGGTCGGCGGACAGGTGCTCGAAACCGGGGCCGGGGAGATCGATGTCGCCGATGATCTTCAATCGCAGGGTCCCCTCGTCGCGGTGGAAGGAACCGTGGGCGTTCAGGGTGGGTGGGGCCTCCAGGGTCGGCAGGTTCTCCGGCAGGGTCGGGGCGACCTGCCGGATCAGGGCCGGAAGGTCGGCGGTCGAGGACAGCTCGAAGCGGCCCTCCGAGTCGGCCAGCTCGTACTCCAGCTTGCCGTTCATGCCGCCCGAGGGCGTCTCGAGATCGATCCGGTGCAGCACCAGCGTCGACCCGCGGACTTCGCCATCGATGTCGAGCCGGCGGATGTCGACGCCACGGCTGGTGAGGTCGGCGGCGCGAAAGTCGAGCTTGGCCCGCAGGCTCCCGTACATTTCCAGGTCGCCGCGGGCATCGATCCGGAGCCGCGGGGGTGCCGTCGCCTCGAGGTCGAACTGGTCGATCGCGTCGATCACGGCGATCAGGATGCGCCGGCGTTCGGCGCGGGCGCGCTCCATGTCCTCCAGCGTGCCGGTGGTGTCGGGCCGGTAGAGCTTGTAGAGCGCCTGCCCCTCGAGGCGCAGGCCGCCGACCATGCCGGAGACCCCGGAAGTCTCGATCTGCCGCACGCCGGAAAATTCGATCCGGGCGCGGGCGTCCGAAATCTCCAGCGCCTTGCTCTCGGGGTCGTCGGGGTCGACCGCCAGGGTCACCCGCGCACCCGTCAGCTCGAGCCGCTCCACCCGGAAGTCGCCGCGCGAGAGCTTGGTGCGGTCGATGTCGAGCAGCAGGTGATCGAGCCGGCCGAGCACCCGCTTGCGCGAGGCGTCGGTGTAGATCACCACCTCGCCGGCCTCGATGCCGCGCAGCGGCAGGTAGCGCAGGCTCTCGATTTCCGCATGCAGTCCGCTCGCGGCGAGGGCCTGCTCGATGCCGCTTCGCCACGACTCCGGCAGGCCGGTGTGGTTGGCCCACCACACCGTGCCGCCCGCCGCCAGCAGGCCGCAGAAGGCCAGCAGCGCCAGCGCCGTGCGCAGTCGATGGATGATGCGGATGCGTTTCACTTGCTTCCTGATGATGCCTGATCGCTTTCGGCTTTCAACACCGCGCTGCCCCGATGCATGATCCGGGCCATGCGGTTTGCGGTGCTCGGGAGCGGAAGTGGCGGCAACGCCGCCGTGGTCGACACCGGAAAAACGCGGGTGTTGGTGGACGCCGGGCTGTCCGCCCGCCAGATCCTCCGGCGGCTGGAAATGATGGGCATTTCCCCGGCATCACTCGACGGAATCCTCCTGACCCACGAGCACGGCGACCATGTCCGTGGCCTGCGGGTGCTGATGAAATCCCTCGCCGTGCCGATTTACGCCACGCCCATGACCCGCGAGGTCGTCCGCGAGCAGGTCGGGGCGGCGAGCTGGAAGATTTTTGAAAGCGGCGCGGGTTTCTCGCTCGACGGCCTCACGATCGAGTCCTTTGCCGTGCCCCACGATGCGGTCGAGCCGGTGGGTTTCGTGTTCCGCTCGGAGGAGCGGTCCTTCGGCCTGGTCAGCGACAGCGGTCACGTGACCTCGCGGGTGACCGACGCGCTGCGCGGGGTCGAGGCCCTGTTCGTCGAGGCGAACTACGACGACGGCCTGCTCGAGGCCGACACCCGGCGTCCGTGGTCGACCAAGCAGCGCATCGCCTCGCGCCACGGCCATCTTTCCAATGCCCAGGCCGCCGCACTGGTCGCCGAACTGGCTCCCGACGGATTGAGGCGGGTGGTGCTCGGCCACCTGAGCCGCGATTGCAACACCGCCGAGGTCGCCCTGGCTGCGGTGAGGGGCGCGGTGCCCGAAGTCGCCTGCGCGAGTCAGGACGAGCCCTGCGGCTGGCACGAAGGTCCGGCGGCACCCTGCGACCTCGCCTTCGGGACGGACGAGTTGTTCGGCTGAGAATGGGCCGGAATCCCGCCCCCGGGGTGGGTCGGGGCAGATCCTCCGTGCCCGCCCGAATCACGGACCGGTCACGCGGTAGAAGCGCCGGTCGGGGAGCGGGTCGGTGGGGTCTTCGAGCGTGACGGTGCCCTCGGGACCGATTTCGCCGCTGACCAGCGGATTCCAGCCGTTTAGATCGTTGGACCACTCGACGGCCACGGTGGTGCCCGGGGTGCCGCTGATGACGAACTCGAAGACGCCGTTGGCATTGAGGCCGTAGCTGGAGAAGCGGGTGGGCACGCTGGCGGGGGAAACGGTCAGGCTGACGTCGCGGCTGGTGTTTCCGATGCCGCTGGTGGTGTTGACGAAGCTGATGATGTCGCTGAAATCGCCAGGCTCGAGGGCGGCGGCCTGGGCGTTCAGGGAGACGGTGACCTCGACCGTGGCGGCCGGTTGGATGGTTCCTGAAGCGGCACTCAGGTCGAACCACGGCGCGGTCTTGCTGGCGGTCCAGGCGAGGGCCTCGCCGCCCGTGTTGCCGAGGGTGAAGGTGATCGAGGGCGGAGAAAAGGGTCCGCCCACTTCTCCCGCGGTGGTGAGTCCGGCTTCCGGGGTGATGGTGAGCTCGGCGGGCTGGACCTCGCTGATGGCCACCTCGAAGGTGCCGAGCACGGCTTCCGCCACCGTGTTGTTGAGCGTGTCCTCGACGCTGTCGGCGCGCAGGGTGATGGTGTAGGTGCCATTGTCCGCCGATGCCCACTGGGAGCCGTCGGGCGCGGGGATGTCGTAGCTGGCGGTGAGCGGCGAGCCGTCGGTGCCAAGGTCGGCGCCGATGAAGCCGAGGGTGCTGGTTTCGACCTCGTTGACGAGGGAGAAGGTGGTGTAACCGTTCGGTCCGGTGACCACGAGATCCAGTTCGTCGAGGCTGGCGAGGCGCACGGCGGTATCATCGGTGAAGGTCACGCTGCACGAGTGGCTTGGCGTGCCGCTGAGCGTGATGCCGCCGACGTTGAGCGAGGCAGCCGGCGGATCGGTGTCGAGGGCGCCGTCGCCGAGGATCAGGACGTCGTCGATGTTCCAGCCGATGTCGGTTTGGGGGCGATTCCCCGAGCTGAGGCCCCACCGGATCTGCAGCGAAGAGCTGCCTTCCACCGACGACGGCAGCGCATACTGGACGAGCTGCCAGCTGGTGTCCGAGATCGAGGAGCCGGTCCAGATCGTCGTCCAACTGGAGCCGTTGGTGGAGACCTCGACGGTGCCGGTGCCCTGATTGGTGAGCCGCAGCCATCGCCGGAACTGGAGGGTGAGGTTTGAGGCGGCACTGACGTCGATGGGAGCCGTGGTGGCATAGAGCGGTGTGCCCAGTCCCTTCGGATAGTTGCCGCCAAGATTGTAGGCAATGATGTTGCCGCCGGTGAAGGCCGAGGCTGGGGCGTCGGCCGTGGTGCCGTAGGCGGGCGGGCCGAATTCCCAGCCGGGGTCCTGGCCGGAGCCGGATTGGAGGGTCCATCCCGGATTGAAATCCATGTTGGCGGAGAAGACCGGCACCGGCAGCGCGACCTCGAAGCCGCCGAGCGGGCCGGCCGCGACGAAGGCTCCCTGGGTGTCGGCGACCTGTTCCGCCTCGGCCGCCACGATGTAGGTGCCGTTGTGCGCCGCCGTCCATTCCGAGCCGCTCGGCGGTGGCAGGGAATAGGTGACGACCCGCGGCGAGCCGTTCGCCGGGTCGTTGATGGAGACGAACTGGGCGAGCTGATCGTAGCCACCGGGACCGGTCACGCGGATGTCCGCCGAGTCGATGGTCGCGGTGTTGATGGCAAAATCGTCGGAGTAGGTGACCGTGAGGGTCTGGCTCGACTGCCCGATAGCGGTGAGGTCGGAGGCCTGGAGTTGGGCGAGTGGCGGCGGATTGAAGGCGATCGCCGGGGTGATGGTGCCGCTCAGGTGGTAGGTGCCGATGCTGCCGTAGGAGGTGTAGCCCGTCGGCGGTGAGGAAAGCGGGCTGCCGGCGGCGTCGTTTCGCACGTGGAGGAAGTACTGCCCTTCCGTGAGCGTCGTTGAAAGGGTGGCCCCGGTCTGGGTCGACGGGGCGCTGGTGGTGACGAGTTGGCCCGTCTCGTTGTACAACTCGAGCCGGACGTCGAGGTTGCCGCCACGGGTTCCGGCGGGCATCAAGAACGGGGCCACCGCGAGGTTGAGCGGCCCGTTGCCGTGGACGAAGGAGAAGACGTCGAGGTCGGTGTTGCGCTCGAGGATGCCCTTGTTGTCCGGGCTGGTGTTGTCCGGGTCGGTTTCGAAATCCGTGGAAGCAACCTGGTTTCCGCCGCTGATCACCAGGGCGGTGGCGGTGCCCGGGGTGTTGCCGTGGTCGTCGGGGCGGTAGGCGAGCTTGCCGGCGATCACCGCGAGGTCGTCCTGGGTGTTGTTGGCGTTGAAATACTCGCCCTTGGACCACTGGCTGACGTTGCGGTTGTAGCCGGTGCCCATGATCGTGCCCCAGGAGGTCTCGCCGCTGCCGTGGCCGCCGTAGTACTCGGCCCCGGTGGTCAGGCCGTCGTGGCTGAGGCCGAGATTGTGGCCGATCTCGTGGGAGGCCGCCTCGGCGATGAACGATTCGTTGTTGCTCAGGTTGTTCTGATAGACCCACGCCGGGCTGTAGCGCGACGCAAAGTCGCTGCGGCCGAAGACATTGACGTAGGCCACCCCGCCGGCGGTGCTGAAGGGATTCGGGTTGCCGTCGGAGTCGGTGTTGCGCGTGACCAGGGCGACCGCGGTGCGGTTGGTGAGGGTCTGCGGCGGCTCGGTGGTGACGTTGACATCGAAGGGGGCGTAGTCCTCGGCCATGCGCTGCCAGACCCTCTTGATCGCGGTCTGCTCGGCATCGCTGAAGGTCGTGTAGTCGGAGTCCGTGCTGAAGGGCAGCGCGGTGAAGCTGGTGCGGCCGACCACCGTGTTCCATTCGGTGCCCTCGATCGTCTGGCCGGAGAAATTGATGTAGATGACGTTGGTCGCACCCGGCCGGCTGCTGAATTTCAGGCTTTCGGGAAAGGGGTCGATGGGGATCGCCGCCGCCTCGGGCACCGGATCGCCGGTGGGAGTGGGTTCACTCTCGTCGGCGGGCAGTTCCTCGGCGGGCGGCGCATGGAACCGGCAGGCGAAGCAGATGCCGCCGGAGGCGTCGGCGTGCATCGAGTGGACGTCGTTCTCGGTGAAATGGATGTCGTTCAGCCAGGCGCGGGCACGGGCCTGGGCCACCGGGGGCAGTGCGCGCAGTTCCTGCTGGAAACGGCCCGACGGCAACTCGGCGACCGCGGGCGCGGTTCCGGGCGGGAAGTTGACGGATTGCCCGCGGGCGAACGGGATCAGAATCGTGGTCACGGCCAGGGCGAGAAGGCCTGCGTGCCGGGGATGGGTGCTGGACATCGGGTGCTGGATTTTCCCGGCAAGATAGCCGTCCCTCCCGGTCCGGCCACTCCGAATTCCGCGGTGACGAGGGCTTGCCAGCAACTTGTGGATGCGGAGAGTCGGGATGTGCCTGCGAAGGATGGATCGCGTTGGACGCTTGCGGAGTTGATCGACTTCGAAAGCGCGCTGGCGTCGTGGGACGGGAAGGCGAAGCCCGACCGTGATGGCGGCAGCCGGGCGGTGGTCATGCGCCGCTGGCTTCGATCCCGTGAAACCGAGGGACCCGGAGGACGTTGGACCGGTGGGCTCGGGGCGGCGGCGATGCTGCTGGCCGGGGTCGCCGCGATCGCCGGGGCGGGGGCGGTGTGGGGCTCGCTCGACCGCGAAAGCTCGGGCGTGAACGTGATCTGGATGCTTTCCGCCACGCTGGTCCTGCCGTGGTTGCTGCTGGTGTTCGGAGCGCTTGCGTGGCTTTTCCGCGGCTGCGTGCCCGGGATCGGGCTGGTGGGGGGACTGCTGGAAAAGGTGTCGCTGCGCTTCGCCGGTGAGGAGCTTCGCGCCGGCCTCGACCGCATCCGCCGCAGTGGCGAGCTGGCCAGGGTGCTGGCCTGGCACTTGGCCGCGCGGACCCAGCTTGTCGCCGCGGCCTTTCACGCGGGTGCCTTCGCCGGGCTCGGGGCGATGGTGCTTTTCAAGCAGGTCGGGTTTTTCTGGGAAACGACCACCGAGACGGCGATGCGGGAGTTTCTCGAGCAGGCGGTGGCGGTGCTGTCCGCGCCCTGGGCCGGATTTCTCGGGCGGGCGGTGCCGGATGTGGCCGGATCGCAGATCGGCTCGGCGTGGATGGAGCAGGGCGGCGGGTGGTGGAGCTTTTCGCTGATGGCCTTCGTCGTCTGGGGCGTGCTGCCGCGTGTGCTGCTGGCCGCCTGGGCGGGCTGGCAGAAGCGTCGCTCGCTCGCCCGGCTGACCTTCCAGGCCCCGCATCACCGCAAGCTGTGGCGCGAGCTGAATGCCGTCCGCCGTGGCGAGGAGCCGAAGGGTCCGGTCGATGGCGCACTGGTAATCACCGTCGGCGGGGCCGAGCCGGATCACGAGGCGCTGAGGCCCTTCCTGCTGCGCCGGTTGCGGATGAATCCGACCGCCTGGGAAAGCCTCGGCGTGCTCGACGAGGCCCGCGAGGACGCGGCCCGGGAGGCGCTGGCCAAGGCGCCCGCCGGCATCGTGCTTTTCGCCGAAGGCTGGTCGCTCGCACCGCGGCAGATGGAGCGGGCGCTGGCCGAGGTGGCGGCCCGCGCCGGGGAACGACGGCGGGTGCTGCTGGTCGGCGATCCGGTCGAGGGCGGGATCGAGGCGGTGACCGACGACGAGCGCGCGCAGTGGGAGCGTTTCGTCGATGAACGGGGTGCGGAGGAACTGGAACTCGTGTTTTTCGAGCCATCATGAAGAAAAGTGATCGGCGACGGGGCTGGAAGCCCCGGCCACGGCAACTGGAACTGATTTTCTACGAAGCCCCATGAGCGAGGAATGGTGGAACGCGGACGTGCCGGCCTTCGTCGTGGTCGGTCGGGTGAATGCCGGCAAGACGGCGACCCTGGCGACCTTGCTGGAGGTCGACGACGACGCGATCCTGCGGGTCTCGCCGACGCCCGGCGAGACGACCGCCGTGCAGCCGCTGCCGGTGATCTACGACGACGAGGAATGGATCCGCTTCTTCGACTCGCCGGGCTTCCAGCAGCCGGTCGAGGCGATGCGCGAGATCGAGCGGATGGCCGGTGGCGGCACGCCGGGGCCGGGCGAGGTGCGGCGCTTCGTCGAGGAATGCGGTGACAATTTTCCCGACGAGGTGCGGCTGCTCGGCCCGGTGGTCGAGGGCGCGGGGATCCTCTACGTGGTCGATCCCTGCAAGCCGCTGCGCGATTCCTTCATCGCCGAGATCGAGATCCTGCGCTGGAGCGGCCGGCCGCGGCTTGCCCTGCTCAATCCCCAGGGCGAGCCGAACGAACATGAGGAGGCCTGGCGCGAGCGGCTCGGGACCTCCTTCAACCTGGTGCGGACCTTCGACGCCCACCGGGCGAAGTACGACGAGCGTCGTAAGTTGCTGCTTTCCCTGCTCCAGATCGAGGAACGGCACGCCGGGCGGATCGAGCACGTGATCGAGGCGATGGAGCGCGAGTGGGACCAGCGTCGCGAGGACGCGGCCGAGGCGCTGGTGGACTTTCTCGAAAAGACGCTGACCCTGCGCACCCGCGAGGGCCTGGACGAGCGCGACAAGGGGGTGCCGGCCCGCCGCGAACGCAAGGAGGAGGCGCTGATCGTCGAGTACTACGGCAAGCTGGCCAAGCTCGAGGCGGCCTGCCTCGACCGCTGGCTCGGGATCTACCGCCACCATCTCATCGAGGCCGACGTCGACCCCGCGGCGCATCGAGGGCTCGACCTTGCGACCGAGGAGACCTGGCGCCGGTGGGGCCTGAATCGCTGGCAGTTGGTGGCGGCCGGGGCCACCGCCGGCGGCGCGGCGGGCGGGGTGATCGACTTCGGGGTCGGCGGTCACAGCTTCATGCTCGGCACGGTGATCGGGGCGATCGGGGGCGGCACGGCGGCCTTCCTGAAGGGTGGGAAGCTGCCGGAGCTGAAGATCAAGCTGGGGGGCGGCCTGAAGTGGAATGCCGGCGACGGCGAGACGCTCGTCGTCGGTCCGCCGAAGAACCCGAACTTTCCCTGGGTCCTGCTGGATTCGATGCTGGTGCGCTACCGCAGCATCCTGGCGAGGGCCCACGGGCGTCGCGATCCGGCCTCGCTCGACGAAGGCGGCGACGGGTTTGCGCGGGGCTTTTCCTCCGAGCGCCGCTCGCGCCTGCAGAAGTGGTTCACCTCCTGCCTCAAGGGCTCGCCCGACCGGGCCCGGGAACCGGAGGTGTTTGCGGAACTGGTCGACTGCCTGGAGGAGGTGGAAGAGGCGTGAAGGAGCGCCGACAGACGGACCATGATGAAGCGCATTGCTTATCCCGGGGCGGAGCGCGAACTCGGCCGCCAGATCCACGAGGCGGCGCTCGATCACGAGGCCTTCGCCATGCCGCTGAAGGTCTGCGATCTCTCGAAGTGCCGGGCGACCTGCTGCCACGACGGGGTGTTCCTCGATGCCGAGCAGGAGAGCGGGATCGCCGGGGTGGCGGGGCGGCTGGCCAAGTACGGTTTCCACCGTAGTGACTGGCGGGAGCGCCGGGGCGGACGAATCAAGACCGCAACGGTCGGGGCCTCGGAGGTGGAGCTGGCGGAGGATTTTCCGGCGCACTTTCCAATAACCCGCTGCGTCTTCCTCGACTCGCAGCACCGCTGCCTGCTCCAACGTCTGGCCGTCGATGAAGGGCGGCACCCGTGGTGGTGGAAGCCGGTGTCGTGCTGGATGCACCCGCTGCTGCTGCGGCAGCGCGACGGGCGGCCGTTTCTCACCCTGGCGACGCCGCAGGGCGATCCGGCGGCGGCGCCCGGCTATCCGGGCTTCGGTTCCTTCACACCCTGCGGGATGCCGTGCGACGAGGGCGAAGCGGCCTGGAAAACGCTGCGCGGCGAGCTGGAGATGCTGGGGCAGCTCGCAGGAAGAAACCTGATCGCCGAACTTTCCCGCGATGAAGGCTGAGCGCTCGGTCGCGATTGCGGGCTGTGGATCGGCCGGGCCCGCCCTGGCCGTGCTGCTGGCCCGGCAGGGTTGGCGCGTGCGGCCATGGTTTCAGTCGGAGCGCGAATGGCTGACCCCGGCTCGGCGGGTTTTCTTCCGGGCGATGCAGCGGATCGGTCCGGCCCGACGCTTCATGACCCGGACGATGGCCGGCCTCGCGGTGAGCGGCGAATCCTGATCCATGACTCCGATTCGGGTCGGGCAGAAATTTGCGACCGGGCCCAAGATTTCGATGGAAAAATTTGCGGAGCGGAGCGATATAGGGGATCCCATGAAAAGAAAAAGCGACCGTTATCCCTCGACGGTCGGGCGCCTGTCCAACTGGCTTGAGGCGTCCTCTCCCCCCTATTCGCTCGCCGTGGGTGCCACCTGCGGCTGCGATCTCGCCCGCCTCGAGCGGGAAACCTGCGATGCTCTGAACCGCGTGCGCGAACTCCAGGGTTCGCGCTTCGGCTGGTTCGGCTTCGAAGACATCCGCCATCTGTCCGGCCAGCCCGGACTGCGGCGCTTCATCGTCACCCGGGCCGATCTCGACAACCCCCGCTTCCACACCTGGAACGACATCGAGGTGGTGCTCCGCGGGTTGGCCTCGCTCGGCGGGGTGGTCCTCGGCGGCCAGGCGGCGATGGATGCCACCCACGACCTCCCCAACGTCTGCCGGGTGATGCTTTCGCGTTGCGACTCCTGCCGGGAAAGCGAGCTCAGCGGGATCGTCGATCCGGGCCGTTGCGGTGAAGGCCAGCTGGTCTCGGAGGTGATCCGCACCTTCCTCGACTGGGTGACCTATCGCTCCGGAGGACGCTGGGAGCCGCGCCTGCCGCTGGCCGAAGGGGAGGATCTCAAGGCGATCCACGCATCGATCCGCGAAAGCTCGGGACCGGTGGCGCTCGCTGGATAGTCGGGAAAGCCCCGGCCTGAAGGTCTGAAGTCCGCGCGGGCCATCCGGCTCGTTTGCTTTCGGGACGGTACCCCACAAGCCTGAAACCTTGCGCGCCCGGATTCCGAAGACCTAATGCACAGAGGTATAAGTCTCACCGGTCGGGACTTGGCGTTCTTCGCGTCTTTGCGGTGAATTCCATCTGACCCGCAAGATTGAAGCATCTGGTACAGCCCATCACCGAACCAACCGATGAAAACCGAAACCGAGATCTGGCTGGTGGAAGACAATGAGATCTTCGCCACCGGGGTGCAGCGCACGATCGACCGCCTGGAAGGCATGCGATGCGGCGGCCGATACGGGTCGGTGGAACAGGCCTTCGCCGCGCTCGATGCCGGCGGCACGCCGGAGGTCATCCTGCTGGACGTGCAGTTGCCCGGCATGGACGGCATCACGGCCCTGTCTCATCTCAAGGCCAAGGCGCCCGGGGCGCAGGTCGTGATCCTGACGGTGTTCGACGATGCCGACAAAATCTTCCGCGCGGTCTGCGCCGGAGCGTCGGGCTACGTGCTGAAATCGTCGACTCGCGCGGAAATCGGCGAGGCGATCCGTCAGGTGATCGACGGCGGGGCCTCGATGGCGCCCGAGGTGGCGCGCAAGGTGCTGGACACCCTGGCTCACAAGGACGACTCACCGGGCGGCGACGACTACGGGGTGACGCCACGCCAGCGCGACATTCTCCGCCTGATGGCCGATGGCCTGGTGAAGAAGGAGATTGCCGAAGTCTTGAACATCAGCGTGGCCACGGTTTCGACGCACATGTAGCGGGTCTATGAGAAGTTGCACGTGACCACCAACACGGGCGCCGTGGCCAAGGCGCTGCGTGAGAAGCTCATTTGAGCCGAAGAAAACGCACGGAAGAGACTGTCCTGTGGCGAGCCGGAGCGCTTCATCCCGCGCAAGAAATCCGGCAGTTCTCCGACCCCCGCTTGGCTGGGGGGGTTCAACTCATTCCTGCGCCACTCCGGCCCGCAGGAAGAGCTTGTCCAGCGCCTCGCTGGCGGTGGCGGTAACCATGGCACTGGAGTCGGCAAGACTGGCTGCAAGGTGAACGGTGGGGCCGCCGGGTGGACCGGCGCTGCCATCACCAACATACCAATGCTCAAGATCCAGGGACCATTCGTAGAAGCCGCTGAGATCGCTGGGCGGGACCTTGCTCCGCGGATGGACGAAAGTGGTGGTGACACCGTCGGTGGCAAGACCGGTGAGGCCCGCATTGAACTGGCCGGGGTGGGTGCCGAACCACGCTTCAAGGCCATTGCTGAGCCGGTCGCCGTCCGGATCGAGAGCAAAGCCCTGCTCGGCGGGATCGAGTCCGAAGGATGGGTCCGAGATCCATGAGTTGAAGTCGTCGGCGACGGGCGTGAAGCGGAGAATGGCGTCTCCGTTCCCGGCCGATTCGTGGTTGAAGATGGCCAGATAGAGGCTGCCGTCGTGGACGGTGAGGAAGTAGGGGTTCATTCCACTGGGAACCAGGTCGCTGAGGTCTTCCCAGTTGCCGGTTTCGAATTGGTCAAAAGTCTCGAAGCGGATGAACTTGTTTTTATTGAAGTCGGTGCCGGCGGCAAAGGATTCGGTGAAGTAGCTGGTGACATACCAGTAGCCGTCAAAATACTCGGCATCGTTGATGACCAATCCGGTCCGTTCCCAGGAACCCGCGGATCCGCTGCCCCCACTCGGGTCGTAGCTGTTGTAGATCGTGAAGGTCGGCGTGTCCCAGTCGGTGATCTCGACGATCCGGCCGGCGGAAGATCCGACCACGTAGATCTTGCCGTTGACGAGGCTGATGGCCCGCGCATAACCGCCGGTGGGCGCCTGGACCGCGGTCTCATTCTGGCCGATCGCGGTGAAGCGGAACACGTGCCCCGAATTGGGATTGAGGGCATAGATCCAGCCCGTATCCGGATCATACAATGTGTCGTGCGGACGATTCAGGCCAACGCCGGCGATCGAGTTGGTCTGGGCGGCGATGGTGCCGCTTGAGAGATCGCTGAAGGCGATCATCCGGTGATTCGCGGTGTCGTTGGCGTAGTAAAGCCCGTCGACCGGGTTGTAGGCCAGCGAGTGGGGCCCGCTGACCGATACCGGCGACGCGAGCCAGGCGGCGTCGGGCCCGTCGCGATAGAGAAAGCGATTGTTCCTCAGGTCGGTAATGATCTCTTCGCTGCCGGGACCAAAGGCGATGTGGGTCGGCCATTTCAGCTGCAGCCCGGTCGCATCCGGCGCGTAGGTGCTGACCTCAAGGCCGCCTTGCGTGTTCGCTGCGGGGATGGAGAAGTTCCAGTCGGTGTCGTTGAGGATGCCTGCGAAGCCGTTGCCCGAAAGGTCGGTGATCGCATCAGAGCTTACCCGGATGCCGTAGCTGCTTCCCTCCGCAAGATTTTCAGTGGGGTTGATGGTCAGCGTGGAGCCGGCGACCGTCACCCGCCCGTCGGGCAGGGCGATGAGGGTGTCGGTCCCGGCAGTCAGGTTTCTGAGAGTCACGTTTCCCCCACCGGTAAGAGTCACGGGCTCGTCGAAGTTCGCCTCCAAATCCGTGGAGGGATCGGCCTCGGTGCTGTCATCCGCAGGCACCGTCGAGACGATCCGGGGAGGGGTGGTATCCAACTCGGCCACGGTCGTGAAACTCCAATCCTCGTCGTTGAGAATCCCGGCGAAGGCATCTCCGGACACATCCTCGAGGGCATCGGCGCTGATCCGGACCGCGTAGCGGGTGTCGAGTTCGAGATCGGTGGCGGGGCTGATGGTCAGGGTGGAACCGGACACCGAGACGCGGGGGTCGGGAAGGTTGATGAGAACATCCGAAGCCGGCACCAAAGTTAGGTTGTGGAGGGTGACCGTGCCGGTGCCGGTCAAAACGACCGGTTCGCTGAAGGTGGCGACCAGATCTCCCGAGAGCGGCACCTCGGTGGCATCGTCCGAAGGGTCCAGCGCCGCGATGACCGGCGGCGTGCCGGCGGTGGAATTGCCGGCATTGTAGTGGGTCAGGATGGTGGTCGCATCCAGCACCGCATCGTAGATGGCGACCTCGTCCAGGAGCCCATCGTAGGGGCGGTAGCCGGCGTCGGTCGAATCCGGTCGCGCCGCGCCGATCGTCAGGTGGGCTGTCGCCCCAAGAAAACCGTCCGCTCCGTTGAAGGTGGCCCCGTTGGCGAGGACGGTGTTCGAGTTCACAAGCACGCCGTTGATGTAAAGTTGCAGCGCCCCTTCGGTTTCACTGCCGGTGATCACGACATGATGCCACTGGCTGGCGGGGATTGGAGACGACACCGTCTCGCGCACACTCCCCGGATTTCCCTGGTGCACCAAACCGACCGTGCCCGCAGGAATGTTGTTGTTCTCCGCGCCGATGCCGATCAGCACATCGTCGTTCCAGCCGCCCTGGTCATTACCGAGGAAATTGGAGGCACCGGTCTTGGCGGGATCGTAATTCACCCAGGCTTCGACCGTCCATTCGCTGAGGGAATTCGTGAGGCCCGAGGCCGCGCCGACAAAGCCGCCGCCGAAGTCGTAGGCAGTGCCGCCCTGCGGGAAGCTCGGTTGCCCGACGGTGACCGGGCCACCATCCGTGTTGAAGGTTCCGGTGTAGGTTGATCCCGTGGCGGCGGAGTTGGCGGCAGTGGTGCCGCTGGTTTCGTCGAACTCGTAGTAGACGATCGGATTGTCCGCCAGGACCACCTCCCGATAGGAGGGTGTGCCCGCCTGCAATACAGCCATGCACCCTACGATCGCAGTGGCGCAGATGATCTTCGGCCAAGCTTGCATCACGGTTGGGTGACTTCAACTCTGACAAAAAGCCTGCTGGTCGAGGTGCCGCTGACGTCCGCCGTCACGGTGACGAATCCTCCCGTCGGCGCACCCGGGGTGATCGTCACGGTGGTGCCGTCATGGCTGTCGCCGCTCGGGGTGAAGGTCACCAGGTCCTTCGACCAACGGTAGCCTGCGGTCAGGTCCGTGGCAGGGTTGTCGCTGACCGGATGGGTGAAGGTGAACTGATTGCCGGTGACGTCAGCCGCCTGCAAGCCCTGGTTGAACTGGTCCGGCCGGGTGCCGAAGAAGTTCTCGATGCCGTTGTCGATGCCGTCGCCATCGGGATCCGCATCCAGGCCGATGATGGCCGGATCGGTCTCACCCGGGAAGAAGCCGTCGACCCAGTCGCTGAAGCTGTCCCCTCCAGTTTCGGCAAGCGCTGCGATCTCGGCCGGGGTGAGCACCTCATCATAGTAGCAGACGTCATCGATGAGACCGCCGAAATGGGCGGAATCCAATCCACTGACATTGGTCCGCCGTCCGATCGTCGCGAAATTCCAATCCAGGGCGCCATCACCCGCCGCTGAGATATCGGTGGGGCTTCCCTGGGCGACCCCGTTGACGTAGGTGATTCCCTCGTTGTTGATCCGGTTGTAGGTGACGGCGATGTGTGTCCAGACGCCATCGGTCACCACGGTGTCCCCATCCACGTCGACCTGATCATTGCCCGCGAGTTCACCCTCGATGAAGCCTTTCACCAGACCCGTGGCATCGTCGATGCCGAGGGTCACGATCGGGATGTCCCCGCTGTCGCCAAGACCGATCACGTAGGAGTAGATGTCTCCGGCCGAGGCGTCCGCATTGCGCTTGATCCATGCCGCCAGCGTCACGCCGCGACCCGAGGGAAGGGTGGGGATTTCAAGAATGGCGTCGATATCGACCGCGTCGGCATCGACTCCGAGGCCCGACAGTTCCAGCACGCTGCCGCGCTCCGCGTCCATGGTCAGGTTTGCATTTCCTTCCAAGGTGCCATCATGGCCGTTGCCGGATGAGTCGGGCGTGACCCCGCCCGCTTCGGATTCAAATTCCCACTTGCCGACCAGGCCGGGAGGGGCCGCAGTCGCGAAATGCCAGGCGTTGTCGTCGAGTAAGCCGTCAAAGGCCTCGCCGTCCACGTCCTCGATGGCGTCGCCCGTGATCCGGATCGCATAACTGGTGGCGACGGCGAGGTCGGTGGCGGGGTTGATCGTCAAGGTGCTGCCGCTGACCGTGACCTGCGGGTCCGGTAGGGGAATGACGATGTCCGAGCCCGACCCGAGGGTGAGGTTTCGGATTGTGACCGTGCCGTTTCCGGTCAAGACCACCGGCTCGCTGAAGGTCGCGACCAGATCCGAGGAAATGAGCACTCCGCTTGAGTCGTCAGCGGGGCTGAGTGTGGCAATGACCGGCGGGACACTCGCAGTGGATGAGCCCACGGTGTAGTGGTTGAGGATGGTGGTGGCATCCAGCACGGAATCGTAGATGGCCACTTCGTCGAGGAGTCCGTCGTAGGGGCGCCGCCCTCCATAAGCATCAGGGCCTGCGGCACCAACGGTCAGATTCGGCGTTCCGATGCCGCCATCACCATTGAAGGTCACGTTGCCTGCAATGGTCGAGTTCTGGGCAACCTGCACGCCATTGATGTAGAGGGTGAGGGTGCTTGTCCCCGCACCCGTTCCGTTCTCTCCGGTGATCACCACATGGTGCCACTCGCCGGCGGACAATGCGGCGCCGACGAAATCCCGGGTCGTATTTGCATTGTCCTGGTGAATGATGCCGACGTTTCCTGGGCCGATACCGCGGGCGCCATCCTCGGGGCCGATGCCGATCAGGACATCATCGTTCCAACCGCCTTGGTCGTTGCCCAAAAAATTCGACGCGGTGGTCTTGGCCGAATCGTAGTTCACCCACGCCTCGACGGTCCATGCGGTCAGCGAGTTCTGCAAGGCGTTTGCCGACAAGACCGCGCCGCCGCCGAAATCATACGCGGTTCCGCCTTGGGCGAAGCTGAACTGATTGATGGTGACGGCACCTCCGGTCGTGCTGATCGTTCCCGTGTAGGTGGTGCCGGTGGTGGCGGAGTTCGCTGCGGTCGTGCCGCTGGTCTCGTCGAACTCGTAGTAGACGATCGGATTGTCAGCGAGGATGACGTCGCGATATGCGGTGGTGCCGGCGGATGCCCATGGACCTGTCGCCAATATCAGGGCTGTGAGCACCGCGATGTCAGGGAGAAGCTTTGAATTTTGTTGTGCGTTCATGGTCAGGAGTCGAACGGGTTTTTGTTTCAAGGGCTTGGTCAAGGCGCTGGCGCATTGGGGCCGAGTTGCAACCGGTAGAACTGCTTGTCGGCGGGTTTCGGCGTGGTCCAGTTGACCGGATCGCCCTCGTCGAACCAGTTCGTCAGGTCAGGGCTGCTGCGCATCTGGAGATCGATGCTGACCTCGCTGCCCTCGACGCGGAAGGTGGTGTCCGGGCTGAGATCCAGGATCATCTGCTCGGTGAAGAGGTCGAATCCGACCGGGTCCCCCTGGATCAGCGAGACCGTGGCGGCATCGTTGCGCAGCGGGTCGGTCCCGCCCGCGATCTCCTCGGCGTCGCCGATGCCGTCGCCGTCGCTGTCGGCCTTGTCGGAGTGCGTGCCGTGGATGACGAATTCATCATAGTTGTTCACCCCGTCGGCGTCAGTGTCGTAGTCGGGATCATAGTAGTCGAGCACGCCGTCGCTGTCGGCGTCGGCCGCCCCGAGCGGCAGGGTGAAATCGAACTGATGGTCCGCGGCCGTCAGGAAGTTCTCTTCGAGCGGCGAATAGGAGGAGACCTTCACGGTCTGCCCGTCCGGGTGGAACTCGAGGATGCGCATGTAGGCCTCGCCCCCGAGGGTGCGCATCTGGTAGTTGATCAACATCTGGTGGACCGGGTCGCCGGCGAGGTTGTTTTCCAGCAGATAGCCGGTGCCGTCGTTCAGCACGTGCCCGTTGAGGGTCATGGCGAAGTTGTAGTCCTTGACGAACTTGTCCCAGAGTTCCTGCCCGTCGTTCACGCCGCCCGGGGTGCTGTAGACCGGGTCATGCGGATTCCAGCTCTGGCTGCTGCCCTTGGTGGCCCAGTCGTAGCGGGTGTTGTCGGAATACATGTAGGCGTGGGTGATGAGGATGCCCTTGCGGGTCGGATACTGGTCGTAGATGCCCCGCGCCCACGCGATGGTGGAATCACGCGGGCCCCATTCGAGGTTGAAGATGATCCACTCCGTCCCTCCGGCCTCGAAAAGGTGGTAGGTGTTGTCGAGCTTGCCGACTTCCATGGCACCGCCGAAGGTCGGCCAGGCCGCCGTCTTGGCGTAGGAGAAGTAATCGTTCATCAGGGTGTCGCGGGTGCTTGCGCCTCCGCCCGGCCCGTAGTCGTGGTTGCCCCCAACGAGCGTGTAGGGCACCGCTCCGTCCAGCACGCGGATCGAGGTGCGTGCCCGGGTCCATTCGGTATCGTTGTTGTTGTCCACGATGTCGCCCAGATGCAGGACGTAGCGGATGTTGCGCAGGCGCACGTTGTCCCGGATCCAGGCGGTCTGTGCACTGAAGACGCCGGGGTAGAATTCCGCATACTTCTGGGTGTCCGGCAGCACCACCAGAGTCCAGGCTCCCGGAGCGACACCACCTTCCGGTGCCTCCGCGGGGATGCTGAAGTTCCAGTCGGTGTCGTTCAGAATCCCGGCAAAGGGATTGCCCGAGAGGTCCTCCACCGCGTCCGCGCTGATGCGGACCGCGTAGGCGGTGTCATCGTTGAGATCCGCCGTCGGGTTGATGGTGAGGTCGGAACCCGAGACGGTGACCTGCGCATTCGGCAGGGTAATCACCAGATCCGCTCCGGATCCGAGAGTCAGATTGCGAAGCGTGACGGTGCCGTTGCCGGTCAGGGCGACCGGTTCGTCGAAGGTTGCCACGAGGTTGGCGGTGCGGTCCAGCAGGATGGAATTGTCGGCGGGAACCGTCGAGGCGAGCGCCGGCGCCGTGGTGTCGATCTCGGCAATCGTCGTGAAGTTCCAGGTGCTGTCGTCGAGGATGCCGGCAAAGGCGTCTCCGGCTTGGTCCTGCACGGCATCGGCGCTGATCCGCACCGCGTATTGGGTGTTCAGGTCGAGGTCCGTGGACGGATTGATGGTCAACTGGGCACCGGCCACCGAGACGCGGGCATCCGGGAGGTTGATGACGGTGTCCGAGCCTGCGCCGAGGGTCAGGTTGCGGATCGTCACGCTGCCTGCTCCGGTTAAGACCAGCGGTTCGGTCAAGGTGGCCACGAGGTCGGAAGACAGGAGGGCGTCCGAGGCGCCATCGGCCGGGCTCAGGGCGCTGATGACCGGCGGTGTTCCGGCGGTGGAATTGCCGGCATTGTAGTGGGCCAGGATGGTGGCGGCATCGAGCACGGAACCGTAGATGGCGACCTCGTCCAAGAGTCCGTCGTAGGGGCGGTAGCCGCCATCGGTTGAATCCGGTCGTGCCGCGCCAATCGTCAGGTGGGCCGTAGCCCCAAGAAAACCGTCCGCTCCATTGAAGGTGGCACCGTTGGCCAGGTCCGTGTTCGAGTCGGCCAGCACGCCATTGACATAGAGCTGTAGCGCACCTGCCGTTTCACTGCCGGTGATGACGACATGATACCAGCTACCGGCATCGATGGTGGATCCCACCACTTCCCGGATTGATCCGGGGTTGCCCTGGTGCACCAGACCGACCTGACCCGCACCCACGCCCACAGCCCCGGTCTCCGCTCCGATGCCGAACAGGACGTCGTCGTTCCAGCCGCCTTGGTCGTTGGAGAGAAAATTGGAGGCACTGGTTTTGTTGGGGTCGTAGTTCACCCATGCTTCGACCGTCCATTCGCTGAGCGAACTCGTCAGAGCCGAGGCCGACCCGACGAAGCCGCCACCAAAGTCGTAGGCGGTGCCGCCCTGCCCGAAGCTCGGTTGCCCGACCGTGACCGATCCGCCAGCGGTGCTGATCGTCCCAGTGTAGGTGGAACCGGTGGTGGCGGAATTCGCCGCGGTCGTGCCGCTGGTCTCGTCGAACTGATAGTAGACGATCGGGTTGTCGGCGAGAATGATGTCGCGGTAGGCGGTGGTGCCGGCAAAGGTGGCACCGGAGAAGAGTGTCAGAAGGCTGGCCGCCTTGAGAACAAGGGATAGGGGATGCTTATGCTGTTTCATGGGCAAAAGAATGGCCGGGCAGCGACGCCGCCCGGCTCATCAAGGTGAATCACCCCGGGGGGGAACGGGATACCGAAAGTGGGTGGAACGCTTACCGACGGCGGCGAAGGACGAACAGACCGCTGGTCAACGCAATCAGTGCCACGCTTCCGGGCTCCGGAACCGCTGCGAAACCGAGCATGGTTGGGTCCAGACTGTCGCCGCCATCAATGCGGACGCCGGCGATGGAGCTGAGCGTCGCTGCATTGGTGATCCCGAAATCCGAGAAGGAAAGGGCGACGCCCCGGAAACCCGTGTTATTGGTTACGGCCGTGCCAGCACCATTCACGCGCTCGAAATCCATCTGTGCGATCGTGGTGGTGGAAAAATCCACCGTGATCGAGTTGCCCACCACGTTGCCGAGAGCGCCGTCGATGAATTCAACCGTTCTGTTTCCATCGCCGCCACCAGCATCAAAGACGAAGAAGATCTGGTCGAGACTGGTGGGCGCGGCAAAGAAGAACTCGCTGTCGTTGCCAATGTTGACCATCCCGGTGTCGATTCGATTGTCGGTCACGGAGAGTTGGTCATCCGCCGCCGTCAGATTCGTGGCATTGATGCCCCAATATGGAGTGATGCCGGTGCCCCCCGAGGCCGTGGTCGAAGTCGCGGTCGAGAAAGTGCTGTAGGTGGTCGTGCCGACATTGAAGGATACCAGCGTCGACGCGTATTGGATTTCGATGCCGGTGTTGTCTGTGCTGGTAACGTTCCCATTAACGGGGTCGTTCCACGTGACAGAAGTAATGGTGGCGGCACTTGCGGACAGCACTGAGAGACAGAATCCGGCGAGGAGAGCTGAGATGTTTGGCTTCATGAATGATTGGGGATCAAGACGGTTGCACGGGGGCTTGGAGAGTCATCGATGGACTCATTGGGAGACAAAACGGAGGGGCGGAACGTTACACAAAAAAGGGAATTTCTCGTCGGTCCGGTTCTGACCGGGCGCCCATTTCATTCCCGGAGAAGCTGCCGGATGTCCTCGGCGGGCAGGGGGCGGTCGTAAATCCGGACGTCGTCGATCAGGCCGCCGAAGAACCGGTCGTCGCGGTCGAAGTGATCCAGGTTCCGGCCGATGGCTCCGTGGCGCCAATCCAAGGCCCCGTCGCCCACGGTGGAAATGTCGGTGGGCGAGCCCTGCGCGACGCCGTTGACGTAGGTGATCGCTTCGTCGTTCACCCGGTCGTAGGTGATGGCCACATGCGTCCACGCGCCGTCAACCACTACGGTGTCTCCCGTCACTTGGACCTGGTCCGAGCCTCCATCCCCCTCGACATAGCCGACCACCCGCTTGGACGACTGGGTGATCCCGAGCGTCATCACCGGTGCATCCTCGCTGGCGCCGAGAGCGACGATGTAGCCGTGCTCGTAGCCGGCGGAGGCGTCCGGGTTCCGCTTGATCCAGGCGGCCAGGGTGCCTCCCCGGTGGGCGAGCAGCGTCGGCATCTCCCGGACGGAGTCGATGTCGACCCCATCGCCGCTGGATCGGAGGCCGGAGAGGGAGAGCACCCTGCCGCGGTCCGGATCGGTGACGATGGTGGCGTTCCCCTCGATACGTCCCGAGTGACCGTTTCCCGAGGCATCCGGCGTGAGGCCGTCCGACTGGGACTCGAACTTCCAGTGCCCTACCAAGCCCTCAATGTTGGGGAGGACCGTCGCAAAGCGGTCGCCGTCGGCGTCGATCCGGTGCAGTTTCCCCTGGTCGTCCACCCGCCGGGCTTCGCCTGCTTGCAGGGTTTGCACGTCGCCACCCTCGATCCGGGAAGTCACCTCGACGGCGCCCCGCGTCACGTGGACCTCTTCCCGACCGACAGTGGAGGCATCGATGCCGAAGGCGGTCCCGAGGTCGACGACGCTCAGTCCCGGGGTGTCGACCGTGAATCCCTCGGCACCGGGCGGAACTTCGAACCAGGCGACCCCCTCGTCGAGGGCGACCCGGTCATGGCGGATGACCCTCAGGCTGCAGGGTGCCTCCACCACCACCCGCACTCCGGATTCGAAGGTGCTTTCCAGGGTGCCGCGGGTCATGCGCAGCGAGGAGCCCGCCGCCAGCACCTGGCCATCGAGTGGGTCTCCGTCCTCCGACTGGGCGTGGGCCAGGGTGAACTCGGAGTCCGGGGTGACCCGGAAGCTGGCGATCGGCGAAGGTGGCACCTGCAGCAACGACAGGACCAGGGCCGAGATCAGGATGATCGCGGCCGCCGCCGTCAGGGCGATTCTGACGATCCGGCTCCGCTGGCGGGCCATGACCCGTTCGATCGGCACGATTCCCGCTTGCTGGACGAATGCCTGCCCCTTGTGGCGCGTTTCGAGGATCGAATGGATCCGGGCAAGTTCCCGATAGGTCTCACGGGCGGCGACATTTTCCAAGAGTTCGGCCTCGAGGGCGTCGACCTCCTCGGCCGAGAGCTCGCCATCGAGCATTCGGAGGATGGTGGATTCCAACTCGGAGGGACTCATGCGAACTTGGTGCCGAGTTTGGTTTCGACGCAATCCCTGAGGATGGCCCGGATCCGGAGCAGGGCGATCCGCAGGCTCCCAGGCGATTTATCGACCGTGGCCGCGTGTTGTTCAAGGGATCTGCCGGGGGTGTAGCGTGCCTTGACGAGATTCCGCTGGTTGTCGCTCAGCCTTTCGAGGCACCCATCGAGGGCGGCGAGCACTTCTTCGTTGGTCTGCTCGAAGGGCCCCATCTCGGCGAGAGCCTCGACCAGGCGGTCGGTGAAGACGATCAGCCCATCGCGCTTGATCCGGTTGCGGTAGGCGAGCACCTCGTAGCGCGCGATCTTGAAGGCCCAGGCGGTGAAGTTGGTGCCGTGCTGGAAGCGGGCGCGTTTCTGCCAGAGGACGGCGTTGGTGTTCTGGAGGACATCGTCGACGTCCTGGCTTCCCGGCATCAGCGACACGATGAAGGCACGCAGGTTGGCCTGATGGCCGGTCATCAGGGTGACGTAGGTCTGCAATTCGTTCCCCTCGTTCTGCTTCCTGAATGGCATGTCCGTTGCGGTCGCCGGAGCGTCAGCTTCCAGTGGGTAACAGAACACAGTAGGTGAACGTTACAAAATTTCCCGGCGGCCGGGGCCCGGCAAACTCGAAGCCGGGTTCGGTCGCTTGGCGTGGCAGGCATGGTGAAGAAGGAGATCGCGGATGCGTTGACCATATCAGCCTGGCCACCGTCTCGAAACACATGCAGCGGGTCTACGACAAGCTGCGCGTGACCACCAACACCGGTGCCGTGGCCAAGGCGCTGCGGGAGAAACGGATCTGAGGCATCTTTTTGTTCAAGAGAACATCTTTTTTTGTTGACCGGAGCACTCCGGGCTGCGACATCCCGGTGCATGGCCAAGACCGCTGATCCCTCCGACAAACTCGCTGATGCCCGCAAACGCAATCTGGACCTCGCCATCTCCCAGATTCAGAAGGAATTCGGCGAAACCGCCATCATGCGGATGGGCGATGAGAACGCCATCGACATCGACGTCATCCCGACCGGCAACCTGGTCATCGACCGCGCCCTCGGCGTCGGCGGCTTCCCCTGCGGCCGGATCGTCGAGGTTTTCGGTCCGGAATCCTCGGGTAAGACGACTCTTACCCTCACCGCGATCGCCCAGGCCCAGAAGCGGGGAGGGCTCGCCGCCTTCATTGACGTCGAGCACGCGCTCGACCCGCAGTACGCCCGCAAGCTCGGCGTGAATCTCGACGACCTGCTCATTTCGCAGCCCAGTTCCGGTGAGGAGGCGCTGCAGATCTGCGAGGCGCTGGTCCGCTCGAATGCGATCGACGTGATCGTGCTCGACTCGGTCGCCGCGCTGGTGACCAAGCAGGAGCTCGACGGCGAGATCGGCGATTCCACCGTCGGCACCCAGGCTCGCCTGATGAGCGCGGCGATGCGCAAGCTCACCGCGCTGATTTCCAAGGCCCGCACCGTCTGCATCTTCACCAACCAGATCCGCGAGAAGATCGGCGTGATGTTCGGCAACCCGGAGACCACCCCCGGTGGTCGGGCCCTCAAGTTCTTCTCCTCGGTCCGCGTCGACATCCGCCGCATCGGTCAGATCAAGGCGACCGACGGGACCGTCCAGGGCAACCGCACCAAGATCAAGATCGTGAAGAACAAGGTCGCCCCGCCCTTCACCACCTGCGAGTTCGACATCATGTACAACGAGGGCATTTCCTCGACCGGCTCGCTGCTCGACCTGGCGCTGGAGTTCGACCTCATCCAGAAGCGCGGCTCGTGGTTCGCCTACAACGGCGAGCAGCTCGCCCAGGGCCGCGATGCCGCCAAGCAGGCGCTCAAGGACAACGAGGAGCTTTACGAGGAGCTGGCGACCAAGGTCCGCGAGAAGCTCGACGAGGCGAAGGGGTGAGGGAGGGCTGACACTTCCCCGGCGCGCCGGAGCTTCAGCGCAGGCGGCTGTCCGCCTGCCCCGGCTTGTCAGACAAGAGTGTCTGACCTCCCATTCCTCCTCAGAACTCCGCCGTCACCCCCGCGAAGGCCCCAAGCCCCGAACCCTCGACCACGGTGCCGCCGATGTTCGACAGTTGGTAGCCGCTGTCGGCGAGATTCTCGACCCGGCCATGGACCGTGAGGTGGTCCCTGATACGGTAACTGCCGTAGATGCGCAGCAGCAGGTAGTCGTCCAGCGGCGCGCCGCCGTAGCTCCGCTCATCGACGTAGGTCGCGCCGACGCCGAGCAAGAGCCGATCGAGCGGGCGCCAATCGAATGAGGCCGTGGCCGTGTGCTCCGGCTGGTCCTGCAGGGACTCGTCGAGAAAGGTCCAGGCCAGGCGATAGCCGTAGCGGCCGTCGCACCATGATCCATCGATTGCCGTTTCCAGCCCCCGGGCCGGCGTGTCTCCCGGCAGGTTCACGGGCGGGGTCGGCAGCGAGCGGATGCGGTTCTCGATCGAGTTCTCGAACCACGTCAGCGTGAGCTGATGATCCTCCGCGAGTTGATGCTCGATCCCGAGGTCCCAGCCGAGACTGGTCTGGGCCTTCAGATTCGGATCACCGGCACCGAACGCGGTCCCATACAGGTCGAGAAAGGTCGGCGCGCGAAACGCACGGCCGATCCCGCCACGCACGCGGGTGCCTTCGATGAACTCCCACGCCGCGCCAACCCTCCAGGTGAACTCGTCGCCGTAGCTCTGGTCGTCCTGCCAGCGCAGCACCGCATCGGTGACGAAGCGGTCGACCGGTCGCCACTGCCAGCCGAGGTAGGCACCGAAACGGTCGGCGGACACATCGGTGCCGATGGTGTTGGAGAAGTCGGTCTGCTCGAAGGACGCACCGGCCAGCAGGCGATGGTGCGGACCAAAGTCGATCACGTGGTCGGTGTGGATCGCGGTTCGGTCGAGGTCGGTGCCGAAGTTTCCGAAGAATCCCTGGTTGTCGTAGCTTTCCCGGTAATACCCCATCGTCATCCGCGCCAGCCACGCATCCGTCGGGCGTGCCTCCAGATAGATCGTCCCGAGGGCGGCATCGAGTTCATCCACGTTCGGGCCGAAGAATCCGGGAAAGTCGAAACGGGAGTCGGTCGCGCGGAAGGTGACGCCGAGCGTGACCTCCTCCGCCGGCATCCACTCGAATCGCAGCGCCGCCCGCGAGCGCCGGAAGTCCTGGTCGATCGCGTCGTTCCGGGTGCCTCCCTTGCCGATGCCGGCGAACCACGAAAACGCCTCGTTGCTGCCGCCGTACGACAGGTGCGCGTCGTGGCTGTCGAAAGAGCCCCCTTCGAGCCGCAGGCGTCCGCCGGGCCGGTCCCGGCCGTTCGCCGTCTCCAGCCACAGCACGCCGCCGACCGATTCCCCGCCGTGGATCGCCGACTGCGGGCCTCGCAGGACCTCGATGCGGCCGAGGTCGTCGAGCCGGGTCCCGGCGAGGAAGTTGCCCAGCGGGGTGGTCGCATCACTGAGCCGGATGCCGTCGACGATCAGTTGCGAATCGGCCGTGGTGGTGCCGCGGATGAACAGCGATCCCGCCGCCCCGGTCTGGCCCGCCGTGGAGGTCGAGATCACCCCGGGCGATTCGTTCAGGGCATCGCGGAGGTCGAGGACCCCGCGCTTTTCGAGATCCCGCGGGTCCAGCGAGGTGACCGCCGAAGTGATCAGGCCGGGCTCGACCGGTGTTCGCAGCGCGGAGACGACCAGGGGGTCGAGTTCCGATTCGATCTCGGCCTGCGCAGGGCAGGCGAGGGAGAGCGCCGCCAGCAAGGGGCGGCACGACTTGGCCGTCCGGCGCGGGCCGGACGATTTCTTCGGGTGCATTCTAGTTTTTCGAGTCCTTGACCTGAAATCCGCAGGTCGTCTGTGACAAGCACCCCGGGCTGGCGATCTGACTTCCCCGCTTCCTTCGAAGCCGGGTCACAGTGGCGGGACCGTTCCGGATTTGCACCGGATTCCCCATCTATTTCCTGCCCGTGCCACGGGCTTCCCGGAGGCTGGCGACGGGACGAACCCGGCGCCGCGGTGAGAATGCAGGGCAGGACCGTGTCCAACAAGAACGATCCGTGTCCGCGCGGCCCGTCGTGGCGCAATCCTGCGGATTGCGAGTGCCGGGGGTCCTCTGGACCGGCCCCGAACAAGGCGGCATACTCATCCTTTGCACTCCCCGCGCTCCGATCAGTCCTGCTGCGGACGGATGCGCGCGACCAGATAGTCCGGATCGTCCTCGGCCATCTCGATGTTGATCAACGCATCCGCGCGATTGAGCATGCGGGCGCAGTCCTTCGAGAGATGGCGCAGCCGCAGCCGCTTGCCCGCCTTGCGGTAGCGCTCGGTGAGGGCGTTGATCGCCTCGATGCCGGAAAGATCGCAGACCCGGGCCCGGGCGAAGTCGATCACGATGCTCGGCACATCCGAGCGGGCCTGGAAGTGATCCGCAAAATCCCGCACCGACCCGAAGTAGAGCAGCCCCTCCAGCGAGTAGATGCGCTCCTCCTCCGTGTCGTGAACCAGTTCAACGTGCACGTGGCGCGAGCTTTCCCAGGCGAAGACCAGCGCCGAAAGAATGACTCCCACAAAGACGGCCAGTGCGAGGTTGTGCAGGAAGACGGTGACCAGGGTCACGGCCGCAATGACCAGAATCTCGGAAACCGGGACTTTTCCGAAGGTGCGCAGCGACGACCACTCGAAGGTGCCGATCACCACCATGAACATCACTCCGACCAGCGCGGCGATGGGGATCTGGACGATCACCGGGCCGGCAAAGAGCACGAAAGCCGCCAGCGCGAGCGCGGCCACGATGCCCGAGGTCCGGCCACGGCCACCCGAGCGGATGTTGATCAGCGACTGGCCGATCATTGCGCAGCCGCCCATGCCGCCGAACAGGCCGGAAAGAACATTCGCGCCCCCCTGTGCCAGACACTCGCGGTTGCCGTGACCGCGGGTCTCGGTCATCTCGTCGATGAGCTGCATCGTCATCAACGATTCGATCAGGCCCACCAGCGCGATGGTCAGCGCAATGGGCAGGATGGTCTTGAGAAACTCCCAGCCCCAGGGCAGCCCGCCGAGATCGGCGAGGAGCGGAAAATCGTTGCTCAGGGTGCCGTCGCCGCCGCCGTCCTTCAGCACGTCGGCGATGGTGCGGGCATCGAAGAGGCCGAAGTAGCCGAGCACGCCGATCAGCACGATCGCGGCAAGCGCGGACGGGACGGCCTTGGTGAGCTTCGGCAGGAAGTGGATGATCGCCATCGAGGCGACGACCAGGCCGATCATGAGCGCCATCTTCGGCATCGGCAGCCACGCCATCAGGCGCGACCCGTCCTCCGCGAGGCCGGCGAACTCCTTGAAGAAGCCGAGCTGGCCGAGGCCGATCACGATCGCCAGGCCGTTGACGAAGCCGATCATCACCGGGTGCGGCACGAGCCGGATGAAACGACCCAGCTTCAGGATCCCGGCACCAAACTGAATCAGGCCCGCAAGGATCAGGGTGGCGAACAGATATTTCATCCCCATCTCCTCGCCGCCGGCCTCGTTGCCAAGCGTCACCGCCTTGGCCGCGACGATCGCAATGGCCCCGGTCGCACCCGAGATCATCCCCGGGCGTCCGCCGAGCGAGGCGGTGATGAAACCGACGAACACCGCCGACCAGAGCCCGACCACCGGACTCACCCCGGCGAGGAAGGAAAAGGCGATCGCTTCGGGCACCAGGGCGAGGGCGACGGTCAGGCCGGAAAGCGTGTCGTCTTTCCAGTTGCCGTTCTTTTTGCGGAAAAATTCGGAAAACATCGGTCGGGAGCGGAGGGCCCGGCCGCATAGGGGGCATCCACCGAATGCGCAAGGGTCGAGGGCCAGAAAGGCGGGCGGCACAACCCGCGGCCGGTTTTGTAATGTCGCCCCGGCCCGGATCCGGAACATCATCGCCCCCGTATGGAACCCGCCATCATCATCGTTCTCGCCATCGCGTTCGCCATCGTTGTCCGTCTGATGGCCGGCTCGTTCGATGGAGAGCGGGTCGAGCGGTATCTGAAAGACCAGGGCTACGAACTGATCGACCGGAGCTGGGATCCCTTCGGTCCGGGCTGGTTCGGCGAAAAGGACTCGAGGATCTATCAGGTCGTCTATCGGGATCGTCAGGGCTGCGTCCATCGCGCCCACGTCAAGACATCGATGATGAGCGGCGTCTATCTGACCAACGACCGTGTCGTTGCGGAACCCGGCGCCGAATCCCCCGGTCCAGCCGAAAGCCTCGAATCGGAGAAAGAGCGGCTCCAGCGACGCCTGGCGGAGATCGAAGCGGAGCAGCGCCGGCACTGAAGTTTCCCCCGACCGTCGCCACCATGAAAGACCACGACTATTCGAAAGACTACTCCGACGACTCACTCCGGAAGAAGCTGGGCGGCTTTGCCCGCAAGGCCGGCATCGAGGTCGTCGAGAAGGTGCTGACCCTCTACGAAACCCTCAAGGACGAGGACACCCCGAAGTGGGCGAAGGGCACGATCCTTTCGGCCCTCGGATATTTCATCGCCCCGCTCGACGCGATCCCGGACCTGGTGCCGCTCGCCGGGTTCTCGGACGACTTGGGCGCGCTGGCCGTCGCCTTCGGCATCGTGGCCGCGCATGTGAAGAGAAAGCATGTCGAGCTGGCGAGGGAGCGCATGACCCGCTGGCTGCCGGAGAGTGGAGACTGAATCCAACCGACCCGTCCATGCCCTGGCTCAAGCATCCCTACCGCCACACCGCCTCGGAGATGGAGGATCTCTCCTACCCTCCTTCCGGCGGCCGGGTAAAGTTGGTGTTGCTCGGCATCCTTCTGCCGGCTTGGATCCTCCACGCGGGGGCGACGGCGTGGCTCACCGAGCAGGCGATCTGGTTCGGCCAGGGCAACAGCGACATCGAGGTGAAGGGCGCGACCGCGAAATCCCTCGGAGTCGTGTATTCCTGCGTCGGGCTGTTCTGCCACTTCCGATGGTGCTGGGGACTCGTTCCGGTCTACCGCGTCTACCACACCGGAACGGTGGTTTCGCTGCTGGGCATCATCACCGGCATGGCCTTCGCCGCCTGGCATGCCTTTTTCTGAATCGACGACCGGCACCTGGCGGACGCGTGATCGGGGAGGCGGAGCTTGAGGCCGGGAAGCATCCGGGGTATGGAAAAGCCATGAACGTGCAGGAACAGGCGATGCGGTTGTCTCGGCCCGACAAACTCAGGTTGATGGAGGCCCTGTGGGCGGACCTGACCGCTGCCGAGGAAGCCTTCGATTCCCCGTCGTGGCATGAGGCGGCACTTCGCGAAACCGAGGCCCGTGTCGCGGCCGGGGAAGAGCAGCGCCTGGATTGGGACGAGGCCAAACGCCGCCTTCGAGTCAGAGCATGAGGATCCGGATCCTGGAATCCGCCATCGTGGACCTCAAAGCCGGGAAGGACTTCTACGACCGGCAGGAAGCCGGGGTCGGTGACTACTTTCAGGACTGTCTGATCTCGGACATCGATTCGCTCGTTCTTTACGGTGGGATGCATCGAAAGGTTTTCGGTTTCCATCGCTTGCTTTCGAAGCATTTACCGTATGCGATCTACTACCTTCACGAGGGCGACGTTGTGGTGGTCTATCGCATTCTCGACTGCCGGAGGGATCCGCAAAGGATCCGCAGATCGCTCGAAGATCGGTAAGAGCGTGATTCACAGGGGGGCGGCGGAACGGCGACATGCCCGTTCGCCACGCCTTTTTCTGAATCGACGGCCGGCACCGGGTGCTGGAGTCTGCAAATCAACACGCACTCCGTCATGAATCGATCCGCCATCGCCCTGGCCCTGTCCGCCCTTCTGGTCCCGACCGTGCTCCGGGCCGCCGGGCCGCCCAACATCCTCTTCATCTACCTCGACGACTTCGGCTGGAAGGACACCGGCTACATGGGCTCGGACTTCTACGAGACGCCCCATCTCGATGCCCTGGCGAAGGACGGCTTGGTCTTCACCGATGCCTACTCGAACGCCGCCAACTGCGCTCCGGCCCGCGCCAGCCTGCTGAGCGGCCAATACACCCCCCGGCACCGGATTTTCAATGTCGGCACCCGACCCCGGGGAAACGCCAAACACCGGCGCCTCGTGCCCGTCACCGGCACCACCGTGCTCGACGACAAGATCGTGACCTGGGCCGAGACGCTCCAGCAGGCCGGTTACCGCACCGGCATGTTCGGCAAGTGGCACCTGGGCCCCGATCCGAAGACCCAGGGCTTCGACGTCTCGGTCGAGCACCAGAAGCTCACCCCGAAGTACGGCCACTACGGGCCCAAGGGCGAATACCTCGCCGACATGCTCACCGACCGGACGATCGACTTCATCCGGGAAAGCAAGGACCAGCCGTGGTGCGCCTACCTCGCCCACTTCGGCGTCCATACCCCGCTCGATCCGAAGAAGGACCTGCTGCCGAAATACGAAGCCAAGAAGCCCGGCAAGCTCCACGACCACGTCGTGATGGCGACCATGATCCAGGCCATCGACGACGCCACCGGACGCCTGATCGAGGCACTGGAGGAACTCGGGGAGGAGGACGACACGGTGATCATCTTCTTTTCCGACAACGGCGGCTACGGTCCGGCCACCGACATGGATCCGCTCTGGGGCTACAAGGGCACCTACTTCGAGGGCGGCATCCGGGTGCCGCTGTTCGTCCACTGGCCGGGGGTGGTGAAACCGGGCAGTCGCTCCGGCGAGCCGGTCATCGGCACCGACCTCTACCCGACCTTCTGTGAGATCGCCGGGGTCGAACCGCCCGACCAGGCGCTCGACGGCCGCAGTCTGATGCCCTTGCTCCGCGGCAAGACCAAGACCTTCGGCGAGCGCCCCATCTACTGGCACTTTCCCGCCTACCTGCAGAGCTACAGCATCCACGACGAGCAGCGGGATCCGCTGTTCCGCTCACGACCGGTCGCCGCGATCCGGGTCGGCGACTTCAAGCTCAAGGAATACTACGAGGACGGCCACGTGGAGCTCTACAACCTCAAGGACGACATCCGGGAACAGCACAATCTCGCCGAAAAGATGCCCGCCAAACGGGACGCCTTGCTTCAGAAGCTTCACGATTGGCAGCAGGAGGTCGACGCGCCGATCCCCCGCGAAACCAACCCGAAATACGACGCCGACGCCGAGCGCAAGGCGATCGAAAAAGCCGGCGCGCGCTGACCCGCGCCCTTCAAGCCGTGGTGCCCCGGAGCTTCACGACAGCTCGAGGCGGTCGCCGGCATTGAGCTTGAGGATGCCCTCGACCGGCTCCCCGTTGAGCTCGGCATTGGGCTTGCGGTCGCCGAAGATGGCGAGCGCGAGCTCCCTGATCTCCAACTCGCCCTGCACGACCCGGATCGACGCCGTGCCGCCGTTCTGCTCGTACGTGCCCCAGGCCTTGCTGGTGGTGAAGGGGGCGCGGAAGTGCTTCTGACCCTCCGGAACCACCGGTGCGAAGGCGAGGCGTCCGCGAGCCTGGTCGAACTCGAACCCGCACAGCGCGAGAAAGACCGCATACGACGAACCGGCGCGGGCGTAGTGGTCGGAGCACTCGATCTCGTTGTAGGGATTTCGCCCGCGCGTCGCCGAGTAGCGGTCGTGGATTGCCCGGGTGATCGCGAGGCCGTGTTCGACGAGGTCCTTGTCCCCCTCGGCGACCATGTGCGCGGCGGCCTGGTACTCGAAGCCGGTCATGAACTCGTTGAAGTAGGCATACTGCCAGTGCTTCGTGAAGTCGTCGCGCAACCCACCCTTCGGCCAGGTGCACATCAGCAGGCCGGAATCACCGGCGATGGCATAGTGGCGCCCGCGCGGGAAGGCCTTGCGGAAGGCCCCATACTCGGGCACGAAGTTGTATTTCCACAGCGCGCGCAGGGCCGACTTCTGCTCCTCCGCCTCGTAGAGCCGCCCGAGACCCACCTGGTTCGCCCAGTACTGGCCCATGACCTGGTCGATGTAGCAGCCCTTGCCGACCCCGATCGCCTTGAGGTGGTCCGGATCCTCGATCTGCTCGTAGAACTCGCCGTTGTAAAGCTTCCCGATGTTGCCACGGCCCTTCTCGTAGATCCCCCGAAGTTCCTCCGCCAGGCCGGTATCATTCATCGCCAGAGCCAGCATCTCGCCGGCCCGCAGCGAGGCGAGATACATCGAGCACAGCACGTGCACCTTGCCATACCACTCGGCGTCGAGCGTGTTGTGCTGGCGCCCGTCGAGTAGGCCGTCAAGGCCGCCGCGCGGGTCGGCCTTGTCGAAGTCGATCAGGTAGCGGAGCGCCTTCTTCGTCGGCTCCCACACGCGGGGCAGGTACCCCGGGTCGTCCGAGAGCTGGTGGTCGCGCAAAGTACGGAGGATGTAGGAGGTCTGTGCGTCGATCGCGGAAATGTCGTTCCGCGTGCCGCGGAAGCGGATCTCGCCGTTGTCCTTCTGCGCCACCGCGTAGTCGGTCTTCTCGCGCAGGCGGCGCTCGATTTCCGGGAAAAGCCGCGCGTGCCCCTGCGCATACTGCCAGACGTGGCCGCAGGTTCCCGGGCAGCAACCGACCCCTTCCCACGCCCAGAAGCGGCCGTCCTCGAAAAGATAGCAGTTGGTCGTCTGCAGCGTGTTGGCGGTGAGGATCGTGCGATCGAGCAACCACTGCGGCAGCGTCGAGTCGTTCCAAGTCTCGACCCACAGCCGGGTGAGCTTCGAGAGGTGGTCGAGCCGCTTCGCCAGGTGGCGGACGACCGCGGCCGCATCGTCGAACTCATTGACGTAGTGGCGCTTGAGCCCCTTCTCGTCCTTCTCGCCGACCTTGGGGTGGATGTTCGGAAAGTGCCAGCCGATCACGAAGCGGAAGGTGCGGTTGCCCCCGGCCGGCACCGTGCCGGACAGCGTGACCCCGCCTTCTTCCGGAACCGTCTTTACTTTTTCCGCCAGCCCCGCGATCGCCATCGACCCGGCATCGGGCTGGGTCAATGGAGCCGCCCCGTCGGCCGGGCGGAGCCGGTGGTGAAGCCCGCCGATGCCGTCACCTTCGATCACTTCGGTCACGCGCATCGCCTCCAGGCCGGAAAACCGTCCTGCCGGATTGTTGAGGTGGCCCCGCAGGATGACCTCGGCAGGTTTTGTCGTCGGATTTTCGACCGTGTACTCGAGGACCGTGACCGGCAATGACGAGTCCTTCAGGTTCAGCGGAATAAAGGGCGTCCATGCCTCGAGGCGGACCTTCAGGGGCGACTTGTCGGCGGCGTAGTCGACCACACCGACCGGCCACCGGCCGGTGAACCTCACCTCGTCCCAACCCGAAAGGTCGAGCGGGCGGTCCTTTCCGGCATGCTCGAGGCTGAAGCGGGCGTCGACACCGTTGAGATGATCCTTCACCCGCGGCGGCTCGAGGAAGTTGGCTCCATCGCGCTCCCGCGGCGGGTTCTTGTGGATGCCCTCGGTGCCTTCGGGGTTCTTCGCCGTCTTGTTCGCCACCACCCCCTCGTGGTGCTGGTTGAAAATATCCCAGATCCACAGCCGCCCGTCGCCCGAAAGATAGACCGTGCCGCAGCCGATGCCGCCCACGGGCATCCCGATCACCTCCAGGTCGGCCTCGTCGCGGGCATGCGCGATCGCGGCATCGAGTTCATGGCCGCGCTTGTAGAGCGACGCCACCCACTTCGGATCGAGGCTCTTGTCCGCCGGCACATACCTGGCATACAGGGCTTCGGGGGAAAGGGTCTCCTGGCCGAAAAGCCGGCCGCCCCCGAAGGCCACCCCGGCCGAGGCCACCCCGAGGCCCCGCAGGAAATCCCGCCGCGGCAACGACGAGGGTCTGGACGGCGCGGGAGGATTGGGAAATGAGGTGTCGGAGTCGGTCATGCTCGGCTGGGCAGACCATACCGCGACGCCCCCCGGCTTCAACCCCCACTTCGCCGGATTGCGCGGACTCTCAGGCCGAGCAGCTTCGGCAGAGCAGGGTGGTCGAAAGTCAAAAGGCCCGGCCGCCTCACTCCGCCGCCGCGACCCGGTAGATCACCAGCGATTCGGCCGGCGCCGAGAAGCGGTTTGCGGCCACCCGCTCCCCCGGTTCCCCGATCACCGGGTGCCCGGTGAGGGACGCTCCCTCCGGCACCAGGCCCGCGAGGTTCACGGGGCCGGTCGTTGATTCCTTCGCCGAGAGGTTGCACACCACCACCACCGTCTTCGTCGGATCCTCCATCGGGCGTGCAAAGACGAACAGTCCGTCGTCTTCGGAGCTGTCGCCACTGTCGCACCACAACGCCTTGAAACCACCATCACGGAGCGCGGGCACCCGGCCCCGCGCCTTCGACAGCCGCTGGATCGCGCGGAAATTCTCGTTCTCGCGCAGGCTCGCGAGTGTCGGTGCCGACCCGCGCTCCCACAAGGTCATGCGGCCGTTCTCGCTGTCGTCGCCGATGTTGCTGCGGGTGTCCTGCAGCGCGACCTCGGTGCCGTAGTAAAGGCACGGGATGCCCGGCAAGGTCATCACCAGACCCTGCGCCAGTTGGTTGCGGCGCTCGGTGATGCCACGCACGCGGAAGCGATTGATGCTGTCGTGGTTCTCGATGAAGGTGATCGACTTCTGCAGCGCATTCAGCCCGTCCGGCCCCGGAGTACGATTGAGGTAGTGGCGCCCGTCGTCGAACCTGCCCTCGAAGAGGTTCTTGAGCGCCTCCTCGGCCTGGTGGGCGGTGCCGAATTCCCCGCCCGGTCGCCACAGGTAGTCCCGCAGCATGAAGCACAGCTGGAAGGCCAGCACCGAGTCGAGCGACGGGGCCGGGTCGGTCGCCGCGTCCGCCCGCCAGGTGTACTGCCCCAGCTTCGCCGGATCACCGTCGAAGACCTCGCCGAAGAGGATCTTGTCCTTCGCCTGGTCGCCGAGACGCGCCCGCAGGCGCCGGGTGAAGGCATCCCAGAACTCGTGGTGCACGTGCTTCACCGTGTCCAGGCGCAGCCCGTCCACCCCGACCTCGGTCATGTAGAAATGGTAGATCTCGACGAACTCGTCGACCAAACGGTCGAAGTGGTCGCTGCCGGGATCCGTCCACAGGTCGCGCAGCGAGAAGAAGTCGGCCATCACCTCCTCCCCGTCCCGTTTTCCGAGGCTGTCCCAGGAAAAGCCCTTTCGCCCGTAAGACTCGATGTCCGCAAGAACCCCCGTGGTTTTGATCTCCCGCCCCAGCAGGGTCACCGGCCCGGACGGCCCGGTCCGGTGCAGGCTCCATTTCGCGATGTCGCCCCACTTGGCGTTGTCATAAAAACCGGACCGCCGGAACGGCAGCACCCATTCGTTCTTCTCCTCGACGTCGAAGACCCCGTCGCTGTCCGAGTCGTAGTAGAAGACCGGCCCGGCATGATTGAGCACCGCGTCGTGGATGATGCGGATCCCCTTCGCGCGGGCCAGCTGCACGAAGTCGCGGTAGTGCCGCATGCGGCCCTCCGCCCCCGGCGGATAGGCTTCGCCGGAAAGGGCGGTGGCGCTGGTGAGGTGCGGATCGATGTCCAGGAAGTCCTGCGTCCAGTAGCCGTGGTAGCCGCTTTTCCAGCCACCGAGGTCGTAGCCCGAGCGCCAGACGTTGCGCACCGGCGGGGTGATCCAGATCGCCGTCACGCCCAGCTCGTTGAAGTAGCCGGACTTCAGCGCCAGCTCCAGCCCGCGCAGGTCTCCTCCATGGTAACGGTCGATGTCGTCCTGCGCCGGGTCGTCCAGCGATGGATCGCAGCCTTCGGGGGTGTTGTTGGCCGGATCCCCGTCGTGGAAGCGATCCGTCATCACGAAGTAGATCACCTCGTCATTCCACGAGCGGGCCGAAGCCGTGGCGGCCATCAGTCCGAACGCGAGCAGGAGCATCGGTTTCATGGAGGGCACATGGTCTCCCGGAAGCGCCGGTTGTCCAGAAACAGCCGGCTCAGGGGACGAAAACCGGGCTGGCACTCCCGGTCGATGGCCGGCTAGTCTTAACCCTGCTGTCGCCGCCGGCCTTCGCCCTGTCGGGTCGGTCGACGCCAGCGCGACCGATGCAGAAATTCCGCCCTCCAAACCGCACCCGTCGCCCGCGAAATCCAAGCCCATCCAATGAACTCCATCCCCACCAGCCACCGTTTCGCCCTTCTGGGTTTTTCCTGCCTCAGCCTCGTCCTCACCGGTCCGGCGCGATCGGCGGACAAGACGATCGCCGGTGAACTGGACGCGGTCGTCGAAGTGGCGGAGCAGCGCATGAAGGAGGGAGCCGCCAGCATGGTGGATCTGCTCAAGGTTCGGATCGCGGCCAACTTTGCCAGATACGGGGTCAAGGCGATTTCCAAGGACGAGCTGCGGAAACGGAATGCACCTTTGGAAATTGAGCTGATATCCATGGCCCGGGCCCTTTACCAGCACGGGGAGATGTCGACCGACGAGCTGCTTGCCGCCATCGACTTCATTTCGAGGCACCGCTGATCTTGGGCACCCCGAAAGGAGCCCGCCCCTATGAAGCGCAAGCATGCGATTGTCTTCGGAATCCTGATGGCCGGAGTGCTGGGCTACACCATTTGGTGCAGTCGCCAGTTTTACCTGCGGCCCGAGCTTCTGGTGGACCACCAGATCCCCCCGGAGGCCGAGGAGGTGATCTTCGACTGGAAGGAGAACCGCGGAGGGTTCCGACCCGCCCGATTGAGTCTGGACGGCTTGGTGGAAAGCATCAGCTTTCCCACCAGATCCGAGCCAACTCCGGCGGTGGCGATCCTTGAGTCGCCTACAGTAATCCGCGTCATGCACGACGGACGGAGCTGGTTTTTCATCAGGGTAGGCGACCGCTGGGCGCTGGACCTGACGAGCCCGTAGGATTCCCAGGCCCGGCACGGTCACCCCCGTTGATGGCGATCTGCATCGGTCCGAATCCGGTGCGGACCGGGGGGGCGGGAGGTTCCGGGGCTTGACAATGCCGCTCGTCTGCAAGGTTGGCGTGGTCAGTCGAGTAGCGGGAGCATGCTTCGTGTATTGCTTGCGATCTGGATTCTCTCGGCAGCCTGTCCAGCAGCCGGACGTCCGCAGCTGCAGTTCCTCAACGGCAGCGACCGGGAGATGGAGATCTTCTGGCTCGAGTCGGAAGGGAAGCGGGTCTCCAACGGTCTCGTTCCGGCCGGGGAGAGCCGGATCATCGGGACGACCCTCGGTCACGAGTTCGTGGTTCGCGGGGCCGGCGGCAAGGAGATGCGGGTTGCGGCCAAGGTCCCCGTTCAGGGTTTCCGCTTCGATCCGCCCGGCACCGAGGGCATCCCGGAGTTCTACACGCAGGTGGTCCGGATGCGCGGCTTCCCGATCGTGGCCTCGGAAAAGGTGAACCCCTACGCGTTGAAAGAGGCGGCCTACCTTGCCGACCTGATGCTGGCCAAGCGCCCCGACGTGCTGGAGGCCATGATCCTGAGTGGTGCGCGGCTGTGCATCATGGCCCATGATGAATACACCACCGACCTCCCCGAGTTCGTGCGGATGGGGGCGGAGCCGATGCACGGCTTCGAGGACTTTTCCGGAAAGGATTTCTGGGATGCCCGGGCCCGGGGCACCGGCGGCAGTCGGACCGATCCCTACTGCACCTGTGGTGAGGAGAACCTGCTCGGCTACGAGGGCGATCCCTACGCCGCGGAAAACATTCTCATCCACGAGTTTGCCCACAACATCCACCTGCGTGGCCTGGTCAACGTCGATCCGACCTTCGACCGTCGGCTCAAGGAAACCTACGACAAGGCGATGAAGGCGGGCCTGTGGAAGGGGAAGTATGCGGCGGTGAACCACTTCGAGTATTTTGCCGAGGGCGTGCAGTCGTGGTTCGACGACAATCGCGAGAACGATCACGACCATAACCATGTGAACACCCGCAAGGAGTTGCTCGAATACGACCCCGCTCTGGCGGCGATCTGTCGCGAGGTTTTCCGGGACACCGAGTTCAGCTACACCAAGCCGGTGACCCGGTTGCACGGACATCTCGAGGGCTACGATCCTTCCAAGGCGCCCACCTTCAAATGGCCGAAGCGCCTTGAGAACATCAAGAAGGCGATCCGGGAGAAGGCCGTGGCCCGCGACAAGGCGGCGAACGGGGGGTGACAGGGCTGTCGGAAAGCGGGGAGCGCCGGCGTCTCGCCGGCAGCGTTCGGCATCCTGCCGGACGCCCCTTCAAGCTTTCGCGCCCCCCCCAGCGAAACGCTTTTCCGTCTCCATCGGATTCACCGTTTGGCCTTCTGCAATCGGATCATCGCCTCGGCGTAGCGCTCACCCATCAGGCGGACGCTCGGGGCATCGAAGTGCCAGCGGTCGGTGGTCTTCAGCCCTTCGGATGAAATGAAGGCGGTGTGCTCGACCGTGTCGGGGAGCTTGGCGATCTGGTCGTTGATGGCCGGTAGGTCCTTCACCTGTCCGGCGACGAAGGGCAGGTCCGCGACGCCGAGATCCTCGCGCAGGTCGGCGATCAGTTGGGCGAGCGCGTCGAGGTAGCCTTCCGGAGCGCCTCCGTCACTTTCACCCTGATGCCAGACGATGCCCTTGAGTGTCCCGTTTTTTCGGGCGGCCTGGGTGCGCCGGACCGCCTCGGTGTAGAATTTCGTCCCGCGCTTCCACTGCCCGATCTTGGTGCCGCCCTTGGCGTTGACCACGAGGCCGATCGTGATCTCGGGGTTTTTCTCGGCCATGGCTTGGGCGAAACTGGCGCCCGGGCCGATCTTCTGCATCCCGAGGCCCTTGCGGATGGTCGAATGGCGGTTCAGGGGGTTGGCCGCCGGCTCCCACGCGTCGTCAGCGTTGAGCAGGAAGCAGCGCTCGATCGGCTCGGTGTCCGCCTGCTCCATTTTCGCCCGCCCGGCCATGTTCGACTGACCGATGAGGAGGTAGACCTGGGGTTGGTCCTGTGGCTGGGGCGGCTTTCCCAATGCCGGGACGGCGACAGCGACAAGGGCGGCGAGGAGGCAGGGAAGAATTTTCAGCACGCCTGCAATCCTCGCAGACCGGGGCTTCGGGTCAAGGCAGGTGGACGGCGGGGGGTGGCCCCACGGTTTCGAAAGTCGGTCCCGCATGAACGGGACCGGCGTTGTCCGGCGCTCCATGCTGGAGGGCTTCCGTCATCGGAGGCCCGCTATCGGGAGCCGGGCTTCTGTGGCCATGCCTTGGATTCGGTGCGGGCGCCCTCGATGAAGTCCCGCAAGCGCCCGCCCTCGGCGGGGTGTGTGGCGGCGAGGTTTTTGGTTTCGCCGGGGTCTTCGGCGAGGTGGTAGAGTTCGAGCGGCTTGCCGGGGCCGTGAACGATGGCCTTCCAGTCACCGATGCGGGCGGCCTGCTGGAAACCGCGCTCGTGGAATTCCCAGTAGAATGAGCGCTCTCCCAATGCATTGCCACCGCAGGTGAGGAGGGGGACCACACTTGCGCCATCCAGGCCGGCGGGGGAATCCACGTCGGCCAGGGTGGCACAGGTCGGCAGGATGTCGGCGGCCCACCAAGGAGCGGTGCTGACCGTCGCTGCGGGCACGGTGCCCGGCCAGCGCACGATCATCGGGCTGCGCAACCCGCCTTCGGTGAGGTCGCGCTTGCGGCCGCGCAATTCGCCCGAACTGTCGAAGCGGCCCTCCCAGCGGCGGGCCGCGCCGTTGTCCGAGCAGAAGAAGACGACCGTCCTTTCGCTGAGCTTGAGCTCGTCCAGCAGATCGAGAAGGCGCCCGACATCGCGGTCGAGGCGCGTGACCATCTCGGCATGGGATTTCTCGTCCTTCGTCCAATCCCGGTCCATGTAGCGGAGGTCGTCGGGAGGCAGCTGGTAGTGGTCGTGCGGCACGCAGTAGGGGAGGTAGAGGAAAAACGGTTGGTCCCGATGGCGGCGCACGAAGTCGAGGGCGAAGTCGGTGAAGCGGTCGTGGCTGTAGTTCTTCTCGGCTTTTTCGTTTTCCGGCATCGGGACGCGTTCGCGGTTTTTCCACAGGTAGTCCGGGTAGTGGTTGTGGGCGCGGCGCTGGTTGAGGAAGCCGAACCACTCGTCGAAGCCCTGGGCATTCGGCTCGCCGCTGGTCCCCGGTTCACCGAGGCCCCACTTGCCGGTCATGCCGGTGACGTAGCCGGCCTGCTTGAGGACCTCGGCGATGGTGACGTCCTCGTCGTTCAAGGGCACACGTCCCGTGGCGCCACCGAGGCCCTTCACGCCGGCGTGCTTCGAGGCGTTGCCGCGCACGGTCGTGTGGCCGGTGTGAAGTCCGGTCATCAGCACGCTGCGCGAGGGGGCGCAGACGGTCGAGCCGGCGTAGAACTGGGTGAACTTTCTCCCCTCCGCCGCCATCCGGTCGAGGCGCGGCGTCTCGATCGCCTTCTGGCCGTAGCAGCCCAGGTCTCCGTAGCCGAGGTCGTCGGCCATGATGAGGATGATGTTCGGCGGCGTGGCATGAACGGCCGCGGCCAGCGTGAGGGCGATGATGGAGTGGCGGATCATGCTCACATGTTTGGAAAGATATGAACCACGAATGGACACGAATTCGCACGAATGGTTGGAGCATCACCCGACCACGGGGATGGCGTAGGCTTTGAAGCGTTTGTCTCCGGTCACGATGGTCAGCCTTCGTAGCTGGGCGGTGGCGAGGATGAAGCGGTCGGCTGGGTCGCGATGATGCCAGGGGAGACGGTTGGCGGCGATGAGGATTTCAGGAGTGAGGTCGGCGAGAACCAGATCGTGCTGAAGCAGAACCTTCGGGAACCATTGCTCCATCTCTTCGGGAAGTGTGAGGTCGCCGCGCTCGCTTTTCAGGCTGATCTCCCAAGCGGTGATTGCGGACACGAATACCTGAGGAGCGGCATTGATGCGCTTCTTGGCGTCCGCGCTCAGTTTGCGGCTGCCGGTGGCGAGCCAGATCAATGCGCAGGTGTCGAGCAGCAGGTTGTCAGACATCGTCCCACTCGTCGCTCGTTGGCGCGGTAAGGTCGCCGCTTACCGTGACCTTTGAAAGCTTCGAGTCGATCTGGGTCCGCTTCCGCTTCCGGATCGGGGAGATTTCGGCAACCGGTTTCCCATAGCGGGAAATGACGATCTTAGCTCCGCTCTTTTCCACTTCGGAAACGAGGCTCGACAGCCTCGCTTTGGCTTCGTGCAGGGAGATGGTTTCCATAAATGTTGGTCTGTTGACCAACAATAGCGCCATGGATGCCGGCGTCAAGGACCAGGGCGATCAACCCAGGGAGTGAATCGAGCGGAGCGCTGGGAATTCGGGTGCATGATGGACTTGATGGTCAGGATGAATGGGATGCTTTGGACTCTTTTTCTCTCTGTTGTCAGTGAAACCCGTGGCTATGGGAGGTTCAGACATCGAATTTCATCCTCTCGATCCTTTTAATCCTCCCCATCAAGCAACCTCTTCCCCTAGCCTGATCACTCTGCGTCAGGGGCTCAACGCTCTTGCTTGAGCAACTCCACCATCGCCTCGCCCATCGCTTTTCCGATCTCCAGGTAGGATGCGGCGTGGCCCTTGTAGCGGTCGCGGCCGCCGGGAGACTCCTTGGCCGGACGGCACATCGGGCGGGTGTCGATGCTTTGCACCGTGCCCTTGAACTCCGGATGTTTTTCCGGGTCGCCGACCGCCATCTGGGCGTCGAAGACCTTCTGCTGGTTGGGGGTCATGTTGCCGTCGCTGCGGGCCAGGGCGCCGACGACGACCGGGAGTTCCGGGGCGTCGAGATCCTTGCGCAGGTCGCGGATGAGGTTGGCAAGGTGGGTCTCGTATTCGGTGGCTTTGGATTCCCATCCGCCGTCTTCCATGCCTTGGAACCACACCAGCCCGGCCAGCTCGGCACCCTGGCTGACGTCTCCCGGGAAGACCCGCTCCAGCTCCTCGCCGAGGGCCTTCTTCACCGCATCGACCAGTTCGAGGTAGGCCTGGCCGTTGAGCAGGTAGCGATCGAGTTCGAGCCATTCGTCCATCCGGTCGAGCCCGTTCCAGGTGTCCTCCCCGTTGCCGGGGTTCTTGAAGACGACCGCCTTGCCGTCGAGGTTCTGCTCGACCGCCTTCCAGTAGGTGCCGGTGATCGAGTCGCCGATGAAGAGGACGCGCGGCAGCGGCTGGGTCGGGTTCTCGCGCGCCTCGAGCGCGGCGAGCACGGTCTCGGTCACCTTTGGCGCGAGATTGCCGACGTTGTGGACGTTCTTTCCGGTTCCCTTGCCCTGGCGCCGCGTCTCGGCGTTGAGGTCGTTGATGATGACCCCGTTCTCCTTCATCACCTTCTCCGCCACCCGGTTGTAGGCATCCTCGTCGCCGTTGGGCTTGCCCTCCTCACCTTCCCAGACCGGGGTGACACTGCCCCAGATGAGCGTCGCTCCGGTCTTCTTCATCTTCGCCACCAGCGTGCGCAGGTTCTTTTCGAAGTCCTCGGGCGAGGTCGTGTTGACGCCGGAGAAATACTTCGACGAGGCCTCGCGGTAGGTCGCGTCCCAGACGCCGAAGTTGAAGTGGATCACGTCCCAGCTTCCGTCGAGATCATTGCCACCGCCGCTGGAGGGCGGACGGAAGTCGTGGGAAAGGTCGCGCGAGCCGCGCTTGAACCAAGTGGGGTGCCGCGTCGCGAAGCGCAAGATCATCACCGGCTCCTCGATGGCCTCACCGAGCGTGTGACCCAGCATCAGGTCGACTCCCATCCGCGGGCCCTTCTCGCCGCCCTTTTGGAAATCGGTCACGACCCGCAGCGGCCGGGCGGGGGCCTCGGTGTTGTTGTGGATCGGATGGGCGTCGTAAACGAACACGTCGTCGCGCGTGATCCACTCGCCATCCTTCTTCAGGAAGGCGTAATCCGGATTCGAAGCGACGACCTTTTCGAGCGTCCCCGGCTTGTCGTCGGCCGCGACCACGCCCTCTTCCAACACGCATTCGTCACCGGCGAGGATGAAGACCTGAATGGGTTCGGCCGCGAGCGGCGGGAGTGCGAGGGCGGCGATGAGGGATGGGATGATGATGGCTTTCATGGGATCGGTTTCATGGCTTTGCGATTGTGCCGCCACGGTTTCAGAGTGTGATTACGCATTCAGGCACCGAGAGTTTCGTGGAGGACTTCGTCGAGCTGCCAGAGTCCGCAGGCCGTTCCGGAGCTGCGGCGCTGGATCTCATCGCCCCCGTAGATCACCACGCCGGTGGGCAGGAAATCGCCCGCAAGCGCGTCCAGGCCGGCGCAGCCCGCGAACCACTCGCCGCGAAGGGTGCGGCCCGACTTGATCTCGACCGGCAGCAGCCGGGGGCCGGACGGCAGCAATGCGTCCACCTCGTGCCCGGCCCGATCACGGAAGAAGAGCAGGCGGTGGTCGCGCCCGCGGTTGGTGCGCGACTTGAGCAACTCGCCGATCGCCATGTTTTCGAAAAACGCGCCGCGCAGCGGGTGGCTTGCAAGCTGACCCGCCTCCTCGATGCCGCACAGCCAGGTGGCCAGGCCCACGTCGTGAAAGTAGAGCTTGGGTGTCTTGATCAGCCGCTTGCCGATGTTGGCGTGCCACGGCGGCAAGCGGAAGAGCACGAAGCTGGTCTCGAGCAGCCCGATCCACTCGCGGGCGGTGGTGGCGGAAATCCCCGCATCGACGGCCAGCGAGCTGAGGTTGAGAAGTTGGCCGACGCGACCGGCACACAGGCGCATGAAACGCTCGAAGGCCATCAGGTCGTGGACCTTCAGCAACTGTCGCACGTCGCGATCGACGTAGGTCGCAAAGTAGTCGCGCAACACCGGATAGGGATCCAGCGGGCGTTCGTGGAGCCGGGGATAGAAGCCGCGCTGCATGAGTTCATCGGTGCCCGGGTCCCGGACGCCCGACCGGGCCAGCTCGCGCACGCTCAGCGGCAGCAGCGTCAGGATCCCGGTGCGGCCCGCGAGCGATTGGCTCACCTTTTCCATCATCAGGAAATGCTGCGAGCCGGTCAGGATGAACCGGCCCGGCGTCGGGTCGGCATCGACCATCCCCTGCAGATAGGACATCAGCTCCGGCACGCGTTGGATCTCGTCCAGCACCGCTCCATCCTCGACCTCCTTGAGAAACCCCCGGGGATCCTCCACCGCAAACGCACGCACGTCCGGATCCTCCAGCGTGCGGTAGGTCCGGTCCGGAAAAACCGCCTTCACCAGAGTCGTCTTCCCGGCCTGGCGCGGACCCACCACCGTGACGATCGGCAGGCGCGCCGCAGCCTCCGTCAACTCTCGGGCCAGATCCCGCTCAATCTTCATGGGCCGTCAAGCATAGGACTTGAATATGCCAATCCAATAAAAAAACGTGGATTAGCCGAAATGATGGAGCGGGGCAGTGGCGAGGGAGTGGAGGCGCGGAGGGGCATTCCATTCGCTTGGGTGGATGCGCCGCCCACCCCCGGAAAACCCAAAAACCGGGGAGTGGGCGGCTTGTTCCGCGGAACAAAATGCATGCCTTCCAGGGGTGTCTCTGGCTCTATTACGGTGTCCGTGGAGCGGAAACGGCGACCCTGACTCCATGAGCTCATGGTCCGTCACTCCCCTGGCCCCGTGGGTGCCGGTGGGGGCGGGACGATCGCCAGGTTGTCGAATCTCGCGGTCGTGGCCCAGGTCTGGACTCCGACCAAGAGCGGTCCCGGATCCGCAACCGGTGCCCTGGACGACGTGCAGGTCTACGATGAGGCTCTTTCGACGGATGACGTTGCCTACCTCTACAGCAACCCCGGAAGTCCGCTCAGCTCGGTGACGTCTCCGCCGTTTGATGAATGGGCCACCACCAACATCACCAACATTGATGCCGGGGCCGACGCGACTTTTGACGGGAATCCGGACGGCGATCCTTTCGGAAACGGCCTCGAGTGGATTCTCGGTGGCGACCCTCTCGGCTTCGACTCCCTTGCCGACCTGCTCGGTTTCACCGGCGATTCCACTACCGGGCTGACCTTCACCTTCACCCGCGAAGATGACTCGGAAGGCGAGGCTGCCCTCGCAGTGGACTTCAGCAACGACCTGTTTGATACGGACAATCACACGTCCACCGTCCCGGCGGCCAGCGACACGGTCGGAGGGGTGACCTACACCATCGAGGAGAACGGCAGCGCGCCAGACGATATCACCGCGACCATCCCGGCGGGCAACGCCGTCGATGGCAGGTTGTTTGGTCGACTGAGGGGCACGCAGAATTGAAGCCGGGGGCCAGTTTGGAACCCACCATGCTCCGTCCCTGCCATTTCCTCGTCCTGCTTCTTGTGGCTTTGTGGCCCACATCTGTTTCGGGACACGGCAGCGTGCATGAGCGGCTTGCGGCGGTGGAGGAGGGGCTCGCGAAGTCGCCTCAGGACGTATCGCTTCTCCTCCAGCGCGCGCGCTTGCATCACGAGCACGGTGATCATGACAAGGCTCTGGAGGACCTGCATGCCGTCGGCAGAATCGACCCCGGTTGTGGTGATCGTTGGTTGCTCGAAGCCCGTATCCAGCTCGCCCTGGAGAAGCCGGAGTCCGCACTCGAGGCGATCGAACAGCTTCTCGTCAAGGAGCCGCAGTCGCTCGCCGGGCTCTCGTTGCGTGGACAGATCCTTGAGGCTCTCGGCCGGAATGCCGAGGCCATCAGGGATGCCCGGGAGGTGCTCAAGCAGGCTCCCGAACCCTCGCTGCGGGATCACCTTCGCCTCATCCAGTTGCTCGAAACCCATGGCGAAGCGGCGGATGTCGCGGCCGCCTTCTCCGCTGCCAGAGGAGCGGTCGGGGACTTTCCGGTATTGCTCCAGCGACAGGCGGTCTGGTTGGCGAAAGTCGGCGACCGTCCCGGTGCGGCGAGGCTCTATGCCGAGCTGCGCGACAAGGTGCCGGGACTGGCCTTCACAACATATGTCGACGAGGCGCGATTGTGGCTAGGACACGACGAAGTCCGCGCCCGCCACGCCATTGAAGAAGCGGAGCGTGCCTGGTCGTCCCTTTCGCCAGCCATCCGCATCCGTGAGGCGATGCGCACCAAGCATCGCGAGTTGCAGGAACTCACCGATTGAACCCAGCCATTCAACGAATACAGACCATGCCAGATTCCAGAAACAGCCCTGCCGATTCCCGATTTACGATGAGAACCCGTCGTTCATTTCTCAAGCAGACTGTCGCAGGTCTGGCAGGAGCCGGCATCGGCACCCGCCGGCTGGAGGCGGCAGCCGACGGAAGGGGCAAGGTCCGCTTGGCGTGGGTGCTTTCCGACGCCCACGCCGGGCGGGTCGAGGACGGGTTGGATGGTGCCGAATGGCTGGCCAAGGCGTGCCAGGACATGCAGGGCACTCCGGTCGACCACGCGTTCTTCCTCGGCGACCTGACCCAGAACGGCACCGAGGAGGAACTGAAGAGCTTCCTTGCCGCCCGCAAGGACAGCGGGGTCGGGGCGTGGCACGAGCTGGCCGGCAATCACGAGTATCATCGCGGCAAGGCCGAGGCCTACGACGAGCTGATCCGCAGCCGTGACCCCTACCGGGTGATCGACGGCAATGTCGCCTGGTTCATGCTCTCCGATGAGAAGCCCGGGGTCCCCGGCGATCTATCGAAGGAAACCTGCGACTGGCTGGAGGCGGAACTCGCCGCCCATGCGGACAAAACGGTGATCGTGTGTTCGCATCAACTCGTCCGGGATACGATCCACAAGTCGGACCATCCGCAACGCCACATCCGGCCGAGCGAGCGTCTGGCGGAGATCATTGGCAAGTCGAAGATCGATCTGTGGATGTGCGGCCACGAGCACCACAGCCCCTACAACAAGACCCGGATCGCGCGGAAGGACGGCACCACCTACATCAACATCGCCTCGGTGAGCCACGCCTACAACACCAAGGCGAGCCAGTCTTACGTTCTGGAGTTCACGGAAGGGTCCCGAGAGATCGTGGCCAGGCGCCGTCAGCACGACAGCGGCGAGTATCTCAAGGAATTCGAGGTCCGCGTGCCCCTGCGGCATCCGATCGAGATGGGTTGATGAACGGGTCGGCAGGGTGGATCGCCTGCCGGCTCCATCGGTTCCTTTTGCGCGACGGCCTGCGGGAGCCGTGGCCGGGTCTTCCAGGCCCGGGGCCACACCCATCGATTTGGGACAACGGGCCTGGAAGGCCCGGTCACGCACTCACTTCGCCGCCGCCTTCAGCTCGCGGAAGCGCTCCCTCATCTCCGTGAGCTGGTCGGCGTGCTGCGGATCGTCGGCGAGGTCGTTTTCCTCGCGCGGATCGGCCGTGAGGTTGAAGAGCTGTTCGAGGTCGGCCTCGGGCCAGTAGAAGTATTTCCAGTCCTTGCGGACCAGTGCCTCGGAGGCGGGGATGAAGTCGGCGTCGCGCAGGGTCGGGTGCTCGTAGAAGAACTCGTCGCGCCATTCGGGGGCCTTCTCCGCGAGGTAGAGCGGGGCGAGGTTTTTCCCCTGCATGCCCTTCGGCACCGGCAGGCCGACGGCGGCGAGGAAGGTCGGGGCGAGGTCGACGTTGAGGGTGAACGCGTCGTTCGTCGTGCCGTGCTTCGCTTTCGGCATGCGGGGGTCGCGGATGATGAGCGGCACGCGGATGCTTTCCTGGTGCGGGTACCACTTGTCGGCCAGCCCGTGCTCGGCGTGGTAGTAGCCGTTGTCGGTGGTGAAGACGACCAGCGTGTTGTCGAGCACGCCCTGCTTCTCAAGTTCGGCGATCACCTTGCCGCAGGTGGCGTCGACCTCGGTCGCGAGGCGGTAGTAGTTCTTCATCATCCGCTGGTATTTCTCCGGCGTGTCGAAGCGCCAATGCCAGCGGTTGCGGCCCTCGTTTTCCTCGTCGAAGAAATCCGGCAGGCGCTCCCACGATTCCTGCGTCGCGTTCGGCGGCACGGGAACGGTGACGTCCTGATAGAGTTTCATGCTCTGCGGCTGGGGGAGGAACTGATCCTTGTGGCCGTCCTCGGCATGGGTGGCGAAGAAGCAGACGTTGAGCAGGAAGGGCTTGTCCTTGGGGCGGGTGCGCAGGAACTCGAGCGCGTCCTCCTCGTTGCGCTGGGTCACGTGGACGCGGCGTCCGTCCTCGAGCTTGTACCAGTGCCTGCCGTGGTAGACGGTGGCGAAGTCGTAGGCGTTCTTGGGGAATGGCTTGTTGTGCCACTTGCCGACGTGGCCGATGTGGTAGCCGTTCTTCCGGAAGATGGCCGGGTAGGTCTCCTCCCACGGTGTCTTGAACATCGTGAAACCGCGGCATCCGTGGCGCGCCATCCACTGGCCGGTGTAGAGGCTGGCGCGGCTGACCCCGCAGATCGAGGTGGTCACGCAGTTCGAGGTGAAGCGGATCCCCTGGCCGGCGAGCCGGTCGAGGTGGGGCGTCCGGACGACGGGGTTGCCGGCGACGCCGAGCGTGTCGTGGCGCCAGTCGTCGGCAAAGAGCAGGACGACGTTCATCGGCTTCTCGGCGCGGAGTGGCGCGACGAAGATGAGAAGAAAGAGCAAGGTGCGGATCATGGGCTTGGGGTGGATCTTGGTGTGATGTCCGGGCATTGCCAAGAGGCTTCGGGCCTTTGTTGAGACGATGGAGCCTCCTGCTTGCTTTCACATCCGGTCCGAGGTAGGGCCCCCGTTGCACAGGAATTGGCAGGAAACGCGTAGGGTTCCGTGGTTGTCACCGTAGGGTCTTCCTTAATCTCCACCATTGCCGGAATCCATGAAAAGGAAGCTCCTCACTGCCGCCTCTGTAGTTCTCATATTGGGGCTGCTGGTCGGCCTGTTGATTCAACATCGAGTGGAGGTCGCCAACCTCGAGGCGACGTCACCGGCAGCTCTTCCCGTATCCGTGGAGAAGACGCGGATGAAAGCAGAGAATCCTGATCGAGCGGAGGATGTCGCCGGGTTGCGCAGGCAGCCCCTCCCGGACTCCGGCCCGACGGACGGGATGGTCCTCCCTCTCGTGGGCCACCCGCTGGCAGATGTCATTCGTGGGGAGATCGCGGTGGCTTGGAGGGATGTTGAAGGCAAGCCGTCGAGGCGACGGACCCGGATCGTTGAGGCCGACTTCAAGTATCCGATGCTCCGGCTCGAAGAGGAGGAAGTGATCGACCCTCAGAGTGGGGAACGAAGTGTCCGGTTGGTGAAGGCGTCGGTCGCCGATCACTTGATCGTTGAACCGGATCCGGGAGTGAACCAGGAGCGGTTTCAGGCAGTCCTCCGGGGTGCCGGGTTCGGGCTTCGTGATAAGTTGACGGATGGTCCGGTGATTCTTGAGGTTTCTGATTTCACCCGAATCGAGAGTCTGCCCGAGGCGCTTCTGGCCCTGGAGGCCCTCGAAGAGTTCATCGATTTCGCCGAACCGGACTACCTTGTCTTTCCCTGTCTCCAGCCGAACGATCCGCTCTTCGCTTCGGGCCAGTTGTGGGGCCTGAACAATCCGGGTTCAGAGGCTGGATCGGTGATTGATGCCGACATCGATGCACCTGAGGCATGGGACCTGCGCCACGATGCCTCCTCAGTGGTGGTCGCGGTGACGGACACCGGCATCCAGTATCATCATGAGGATCTGGCTCCCAACATGTGGACCGGTCCGGGGGGCGTGTATGGCTTCGATGCCTATGATGACGATGACGACCCGATGGACTTCGGGGGGCACGGGACGCACTGCGCCGGAACGATTGGAGCCCGCGGCAACAATGGCATCGGAAGCGCCGGTGTCGCATGGAACATCCAACTGATGGCGCTTCGCTTCCTCGGGCAAGGTGGAGGCACCACGTCGGATGCGATCCGCGTGGTCAACTATGCCCGGCTCAACGGCGCGGACATCATCAGTGCGAGCTGGGGGGGCGGTGGCTACAGCCAGTCCCTCGCCAACGCGATCGAGGCCTGCGGCGAAGCCGGCATCCCCTTCGTCGCGGCCGCCGGCAACAGCGCTTCAGACAACGATTCCCGGCCGCACTATCCGTCGAGCTACGACCTGACGAACGTGGTGGCGGTCGCTTCTACGACCGCCTACGACGAGTTGTCCCACTTCTCCTGTTTCGGGCGCTACTCGGTCGACCTTGCCGCTCCCGGAAGCGGGATCTGGTCATCCTACATCGGATCCGACAGTAGCTACCGGAGCCTGAACGGCACATCCATGGCCACACCGCACGTGGCGGGTGCCCTGGCCCTGGCGAAGGCCCACTTTCCCGGTGAGGGCGTCGAGGAACTCATCAACCGGCTCTATTCGTCGGTCGATTCCGTGCCGGTTCTCGATGGAAAGGTGGCCACCGGCGGGCGCCTCAATCTTCATCGTCTGCTCGGCGCATCGAGCAGCAGTGCCACCTTCGATGCCTTCGACGGAGCCTATCGATTCGACGGCGGCTTCGGCTACTGGAGCGGCAGCAATGGAGGCGCGACCCGGGAACCCGGCGAGGATGACTTTTCCCTGCCCGGCACCGGGGACCGCAGCCTGTGGTTCGCCTGGACGGCGCCCGCCGAGGGGTTTGTCGGTTTCGAGGCCGAGGCGGACCGTGGCTCGCTGCGCTTGGTCGCATTCGAAGGGGCGGAAAAGGAGGGCCTTGAGGTGCGCGGGGACTCGGGGTCCGATGCCAGCCGCCAAAGCATCCGTTTCCATACTGAGCAAGGAGTCGAGTATCGCTTCCTGGTGGACAGCAGTGATCCTGCCGGGCAGCGCCTGAAGGTGTCGCTCCGGTTGATGCCGGGCAACGACAACGTGCTTGGAGCGATCCGCCTGAGTGGCGATGCGTTCGCGACGGAGGGCACCAACCGGGGAGCCACCGCCGAACCGTTCGAGGTGGCCTCTCCGCACGCCGGCGTGGGCCAGGGAATGTCGGTTTGGTGGGTCTGGAACGCTCCCGCGACCAGCGACTTCGTCATCAGCACGCTGGGCAGCGCGTTCGATTCCGTTCTGGCCGTCTACGAGGGCGATCCCGCCTCGGGTTTGACCGAGATCGCCTCCAATGACGACCGGAGTCCCTTCGACTGGACCAGCCAGGTGGAGTTCGAGGCGGTCGGGGGGACGGACTACTACATCGCGGTGGACAGCTATCGCAGTGACGCTGCGGGCCCGATCGTGCTCAACGGTTTCGGGTTGGGGACGCTTTCCATCACCCGCCAGCCGCAGGATGCCGAAGCCGAGCTGGGTGAACGGGTGGTCTTCAACGTGGTGGCTCTGGCAGGGGGCGATGTCCGCTACCAATGGTTGCTGGACGACGAGCCGGTGCCTGGCGGGAATTCCGGAACACTGGTGATCGATCCGGTGGGCAACGACGACTTCGGCACCTATGAGGTCGTGGTCAGCAACCAGGTTGCTGAAATCCGAAGCGAACCGGCGGAATTGCGGGAGATCCTGACCCCGCCGGTGTTCGAGCGGACCTCGGGAAACCAAGCGGTGCTGGTCGGGGATCCCGTGCGGCTCTCGACGGTGGTTTCCGGATCCCTGCCGATTTCGTTTTCATGGGAGAAGGATGGGTCGCCGCTGGCCGGCGAAGGTTCGCCGGGTTTTTCCATCTCCTCGGCGGAACTTGGAGATGCCGGAGTCTACCGCTGCACGGCGGTCAATGCGGCGGGCAGCGCCTCGACCGACATGAGGGTCTCGGTGGTCGAGTCGCCGCTCGATGGGTGGGAGTGGCGGCGCGAGGGCTTCCGGAACGACTCGATCACCGACATCCGCGAATTCGACGGCAGGCTCTACGCGGTGTCCGGCGAGAAGATCCTGGTGTCCGACGACGCGGTCAACTGGCAGCCGTGGTTGCTGCCGGTCGGGTTCCGCGGAACGAGCCTCGCCAGGCTGGGCGGCGTCTGGTTCTGCAGTGGCACGGTGGGTGGCGAGGCGAAGATGACGACCTCGAGCGACGGGGTTGTCTGGACGGCACCGCAGGACACGACGGGAGTGACCCGCTACTACGTCTCCGATCCGGCGGCCCTGCGACAGATGGTCGCCTTCGATGGCAAGCTCTATGGGTGGGCGCGGGACGGTGTCCAATACGGAGCAGGATACGGGCTCGGCTGGGTGGTTGAATCGACGGATGGCATCCATTGGTCGCGGATCATGCTGCCCACCGGCTTCGAGCTGAGGACCGCCACGCGCATGACGGTCGGGCCCGACCGTTTGCTGGTCTGCATGTGGGAGCAGACCTGCCTGCTTGCTTCTTCCGGTAGTTGGGTGGTGACCGATATCCCGGATGTGGGCTCCTCCGACCTGTCCAACGGCTGTTTTCTCGGTGGCCAGTACTACGTGAGCGACACCCGGTTTGTCTGGCAGAGCCCCGACGGTATCAACTGGAGTGAGTTTCCCTTCGAGGAGCGGCCCCCGGCGAGTTGGTGGCCCTTGAATACGATGACCTTCGGGCTTCCCGGTGGTGTGCTTCAGCTGCAGATCGATTCCCAGGGCTACGGCTGGGGTCCTGCACTGGATGATATCGAAACGGGTGTGCTCCTGCCCGAAGGTGACCGGAATTTCACCGCCGGGATCGTCTTCGGAGACCAGGTGGTTTACGGAACGCGAAATGGAGAGATCCATCGGGTGGGCCACCCCAGGGAGCTTGCGACCTCCACCGGCAGTACGAGGCCGCTGGTCAGTCTTGCCTTCCTGAACGGCGAGTTCATCGCGACCGGTGTCGATGACCTTGTCAGGAACGACGATGAAGTGCCGGTGCTGATTTCGGGCGACGGCGTGACATGGCGCGAACGGAGTTCGCTTGGAGTCAACCCCTTCCGCCCCACTGCTTTTCTGGATGGCCGTTACTTTGCGTTCGGCAAAGGCTCCGATTCGCCGATCCGCGGCTGGTCGCCGGTGCATTTCCGGGAAGACCACCCCGACGGGGATCTGCCCGAGGTCATCGTATCGACGGGCTCCTCGACCGGAGGAACGCTGGTGTTGGGCCAGTCTGGAGCAGGGGCGGATTACGGCTTTTATCAGGTCACGGATTCTCCGTGGTCGGTGGCCGAACTGACGACCGGCCCGTTCCCGACCAACGTCGGGGCCTATTCGAAGCTTCATCGTTTTGGAAATCACTGGTTTGTCGCGGGAGGATCGTCGAGTTGGTATCAGGTGGACTTCGCCCGATCCGAGGACGGCGTGAATTGGACGGAAGTTTCCGGCGCAAAGGCCCAGAAGCTCTGCGTGAAGGACGGCACGCTTTACGCCATCGACATGTATGGCTCCCTCGGCACAGGCCTTGAGGTCTCAAGCAGCATCGACGGGGCCAACTGGAGCGCCCTGCCGGTATTGCTGCCGCTGACGCTGGAAGGCCTGAGCGGTTCCTGGTATGTGAAGGACGCCGAGGTGTTCGGGGATGCCATCTTCATCCTGCTCAGCAACAACTGGGGCACCAAAACGCACCTCCTTTTTTCCGGAGACGGGGCCGGTTGGTACGTGGCCCGCACTCCGGGCATGCTCATCGACATTGCGACCGGGGCCGATCAACTGGTGGGCCTCACCTCGGACGGCGGGATCGTGCAGGCCGGGTCCCAGCATCCGGGCACTTCGGCTCCCGATGTGCGGATCAGCTACCCTCCCGACCGCAGCATTCACCTCCAGGGGAGCACGGTGAAGGTGAGTGGTCGGGCGGTCGATCCGGAGGGCTCGGCCCTGCAGGTGGAGTGTCTGGTGGACGGGGTTTCCATCGGGAGTGCTTCGGAAGGGGATTATCTTTTCAAGTTCCCGGTCCACCTGAGCGAAGGCCATGTCGTGGTGGTGCGGGCCGTGGATGAGCATGGGCTGTGGGGTTCGGACGAGATTTCGGTGAGCGCTACCGAGCCCGAGTTGCCGAATCAGATGACTGGCGGCACTCCGTCCCCAGTGGTTGCACTCACCGAGTTCGGTGGGGTTGCCTACGCGGCGACGGAAAATCAAGTGACCCGGTCGGTCGATGGCAGGACCTGGACCGAGATCGAGATCCCATCGACCGGTCGTGGGATTCACGGCATGGCGGCCAACGACCGGGCGCTTGTGGTGCAGTTTGAAGGGGGGGCGCTGGCGGTCACGCGCGATGGAGCCGGCTGGACGCAGTTCCAGAACTGGCAGTTCGGCACCATTTCGACCCCGATCCACGATTCGAATGGATGGTTGATCAGTTCCAATTCAGGCGGCGACTCCAGTGCCCGTGCGCAGGCCTTCGCTTCGTCCGACGGGTCCGTGTGGCAGGTGGGTGTTGCCAATGGCAAATCCAGCCTCAGCTCAATGGTAGTCACGGCGGAGGGCCATTGGGTCGGGCTCCGGAACGGCCGCACGGTCGAGTACTCGGTGGATGGTGGGAACAACTGGTTCCCCGGCGACGGAATCGAGACCGGAGTCGCTCATGAGATCGCCATCGAGGCTTCCCCGGAGCGATGCCTGGCTGCCCTGAAGGACGGGCGCGTGTTCAGTTCCTTGGACGGCGGGCTCACGTGGAGCGAGGCAGGGAGCATTCCTCCAATACCGGACGAGTGGGTCAACGCCTACACGCCACTCGCACTCCGCCACGAATCCGGAAGGTTCTACCTCGGTGCGAGGGGCGAGTGGCTCTACACTTCGGAAGACGGCGTTTCGTGGACGCCCTTGGCCGGAGAGCCGGTGCTGGTGGGCCGCATCATTCAGTTTGCGGGGCAGTTCCTCGCGGCAGGCTACGCCGAACCATTGTGGAGCCGGGATGGGATCCGTTGGTGGAAGAGCATCGGGGCCTCGTATGTCATGCCCGAGACGCTTACCTCGATCGGGAGCATCGTGCTGGCCGCCGACCCCCAGGGCGGGATTTGGCGCTCATCCAGGGGAATCGTCTGGACGACCGCGATCGAGGCGGCACCGCTGGTGGTGGATCCGGTCCAGCGCACTTTGGGAGCGCCGGTCATCGAGTTTCGCAATCTGCTGCTTGCGGGAGCCGAGGGCAACGTGCCGACCTTCAGCCGGGACGGTGGAGTGACGTGGCACGCGGCGAATCTCTCCGGACGCGCCTTCGACGCACGGAAGAATCACACCATTTCCCAAGGCAACGGCTTTGTGATCATGCTTTCCCGCTCATCCGCGTATGGAGCGCCCAGTGAGGTCTCGCGTTCGACTGACGGGATCAACTGGCAGCTCATTCCGGAGTTGAACACGGCCGGCATCGCCGATGTGGCCTGCGATGCCTGGGAGGCGGTGGCGGTGGCAGGCGATGGGACGATCTGGAGCTCGCCCAATCGTGGCGTCAGTTGGTCGACCGCCACGGTCGAGGGACTTTCTGCGGGGTCGAAAGCCCTTTGGTGGGAAGGACGGCCGGTGGTGTGTGGGCAGGACACCACTGGAGGGTCCAGTCATCCCGTGTGTTCGATTCGTGGTGTGGACGGTGCGTGGGGCGCGATCGAGGCGATTGGAAGCGAGACGGAGTATTACAGGGCGTTCGATGTGCTGGCAACCGATCGAGGACTGCTTGCGTGCTTTGGAAACGGCAAGCTGTTTCGTCGCTCGGAGATTGAGCCGACGTGGAGCCTTGCGGCGACCGTGCCCATTCCATGGTATCTTCAGAACCAGCCGCTCTATCTGGATTACGAAGCAGGTCGCTACTGGATCTGGCGCGATGGATTGTCCGTCGATTGGCGGCTTTTCACCTCGCTCGATTCCGATTCGTGGGAGGAAATCTCGGGGAATGCTCCTGCGGCCAACGTGGCAAGGGCGGGCGACGGCTACGTTGCCCACGGCAATTCTTCCGTGGGCCTGGTCTACAGTCTCGACGGTGTCGTGTGGCAGCCAGCGGTGATTGGCGGCGAAGGAGGTCCCTTGCGATACATCAGTCCGACCACGGCCGAGCACTTCACTTCCACCGACGGAGTGCTCTGGAGGCCGGCGCCGAGCGACCCGCCGGAAGTGGATGTCGTGATGGCGATGATTGAACACGACGGAAACTTTTTTGCTGCCGGCCGTGGCGGCATCCTGATCGGCGAGGCCGAGGGTCTTCCTGATTGGACGCAGGTGGACTTCGGCATCGCCGGGCTCGACGCGGATGATTGGGTGCACCGTCTCGAGTCGGATGGCACCTCCCTCTTCGCGGCCGTGAATTATGTGCAGTCGGGTTACCTGAATACCTACGCGGTGTTCCGCAGTGCGGATGGCCGCTCATGGGAAGAGGTTGCGGCTCTTGCAGACGAGGCGATCGTGGATCTGGCGACCGATGGAACGACGTGGCTGGCAGTCGGCGAAACCGGCCTGCTCCATCAATCGATCGATGGGGGAGTGGAGTGGGCGCTGGTTCCGGGGTCGCCGCTGGTCGCCGGGAGGGGCATCACGCGCTTCGCGGACCGTTGGATCGTCTTCGGCCAAGCCGCGGATCCCACGCTCGGGACGGTGTTCAGTTCCGCCGACGTGGAGAATTGGCTGAGCGCGGGCGTTGGCGGCGAGTTGAACCCGATTCCCGGCTCCTCATTGCCCAGGGATCCCTACTACCGGGTGGCGCACGGGAGATTGATCATTGGCACGGATTCCTGGGAGGCCCCGCTCTACTCCAGCGACGGGCTTCAATGGCAATCCCTGGGTGAAGGGTGGATCGGCTCGACCTCAAGTGATCGCTACAACGATGTGGTCGGAGTGGCGGGCGGCTACATGGCGTTTGCGAGCAGCCCCTCGTTCAACCAGAACGACGGGACATGGTTCCTACCGCATGACGGGCTGGAATGGTATAGGATCGAGCCGCTGCAGCCCGACTTCATCAATGCGGAACGGGTCGGCGGACGCCTCTTCCTCATCGGAAGGAACTGGATCAGGGAATGGCCCGAGGTGGATCTCGCCCTCGAGGTGGATCCGCTGGGTGGAATCCCGGCAATCGTGGGCACGGTGGTTCCGGTCGTCCTGCACGTTTCGAACCGGGGGGATGTCACCCAGTCCGCGGTCGAGACCGAGGTCGCCGGATGGTTGAGCACCGACCGCTTTTTCGGTGACGGCAACGACAGGGCGGTGGGGAGGTCCCGAGTCGTCCTGCCGGAGCTGCCCCCCGGCGGCTCGGCCACGATCACGACGGCGTTTCGCCTGCCGCGGCGAATACCCGTGGGAGAGAGCCGCTTGGTCGTGCAACTGGATCCCGACCGCGCCCTCCGCGAGACCACCCGCTCGAACAACATCTGGGTCGGCGAGGTTCCCGATGTTTCGGTCGCGGGCTTCGAGCTTCGATTGGAGGTTTTCGGCGAAGGATCCGTCGACCGGGACTTTGCCGAGCGTGTCTATCCGGCCGGAGCCACCGTCTCACTCGCTGCCAACTCGGGCAAGGGTGCCACTTTCGCCGGGTGGGGTGGCGATGCGCTCGGACAGGAAAGTCAGATCACGGTGCTGATGGATTCGAACAAATCGGTGGAGGCCCATTTCGAGGCTCGTGCCGGCCTGCAGGTGCTGGTCCGCGGTGCCGGGTCGGTGTCCGGCGTGCCGGATTCCGGCAGCTATCCTCTGGGCGAGACCGCGTCACTCTCCGCAACCGCGGTTCCGGGCTGGACCTTCGCCGGATGGTCGGGCGCTTCGACGGAAACCACCCCTGCCACGACCATCCTGATGGATGGCCCGAAGGTCGTGACAGCGACCTTCATGCTCCCGCTTGAAGCTTGGCGGGCCGAGCATTTCCCCGGGGAACCCCTGTCGGTGTCGGGTGACAACGAGGATCCCGACCGTGACGGGGTGAGGAACTGGGAAGAGTATTTGCGTGGATCGGATCCCCACGATCCGGACTCGACCGGAGTCTTGGGAAGCGGGATGGGAGGAGGCTACTTTTTCTTCAGATACACCCGTTTGTCCCAGCCCGAGTCAGGGATGGATTTGGTCTGTCGCGCCAGCGAGGACCTGTCCGATTGGGATCATCCAGGGCTTGAGCAGCGCGTGCTTTCGTCCGAGGAGGGGATCGACACGATGGAGGCAAGGATTCCGGTGCTGGGCAGGCCCCGCGGCTTCATCCGCCTTGAGCCCCAACGCGCCGGGGAGAGTGTTGGCCTGGAGGTTGAAACGGTCGGGTCACCGGGCTCTCAGGATCAGGGAGCGATCCGATCGGCGCAATCGCCACCCTGACGGTCACGCCGACTCCGGCTTCGTCGTTTATCGGCTTATTGGCGCGGAGAACATGGCCGGGGCGATCGGGCTTTCGTACGGCGTCTCTCTGGCCAAGGTCCGGGCTTTGGCCAAGGTCCGTGCTTTGAATTCTGACGAAGAGGAGTCATGGTTTCACCGTGAGTTCCGATCGATTGCCGGAACACGTCGACAAGCGTGAAGAGGATGTGCTCAAGCACCTCCTCGATTGTGAAGAGGGTGGGGTGGTGGCGAGCGTCGACAGCGTCGCCGGCGCCCTCGACCTGCGTCGCCCACGGGCGGCGAAGACGCTCGCGTCGCTTGCCGCGAGCGGGCTGGCCGGGCCGCGCGGTGACGGCTGGACGCTTTCGGCGGAAGGCCGCAAGGCGGCCGTGGAGGTGGTGCGTCGCCACCGCCTGATGGAGACGTGGCTGGCGCGTGAAACCGGCGTGCCGGCCAAGGACTGGCACCGGGCTGCTCACGTCGCCGAGCACCGGCTCGGGACGGCCGAGACCGACGAGCTGGCCGACCGCCTGGGCAATCCGCGCTTTGATCCCCACGGCGACCCGATCCCGACCCGTGAGGGCGAGCTGCCCGGGGCGCAGCGGGTTTCCCTGGCCGAGTGGGCCGAGGGCGGCGAGGCCGTGATCGAGCACCTTGAGGACGAACCCCAGTCGCTCTACCGGGAAATGGTCCGAATCGGCCTGCACCCCGGGATGGTCCTCAGCGGGATCACCCGGCGGCCGGATGGGTCGATGGAGATGGTGGGCGAAGGACGGAAGCTCGAGGTGCCGGGCAGCTGGACCGGGCTGATCCATCTGGCGGAGCTTGCCGACGAGCAGCGCGCCGATGCGGCGATCCGTCGCTTGAGCGACCTGCCGGTCGGTGCGGCGTGCCGGGTGGTCGGGCTTTCGCCGGCCTGTGTCGGCGCGGAGCGGCGCCGGCTGCTCGACCTCGGCATCGTGCCGGGCACGGGGATTCGCTGCGAGTTTGCCAGTCCCTTCGGCTCGCCGCGTTCCTACCTCATCCGCGGCTCCATGGTCGGGCTGCGACGCGAGCAGGCCGAGCGGGTGCTGGTCCTGCCGGGGAAAGGAGGCGGGTCGTGAGCGGCCCGCCGACTTCGCACGAGCCGGGCGAGGCCTGCGTCCGCTGTCCGTCGCGATTCGGCACGATGCAGAAGCTGGGGCTGAAGGTCGGCGACTCGGATTTCGTGGTCGCCCTGGCCGGCAATCCGAACACCGGCAAGACGACCGTGTTCAATGCCCTGACCGGACTGCGGATGCACACCGGCAACTGGCCCGGCAAGACGATTGCCCGCGCCGAGGGGGCGTTTTCCTACCAGGAGAAGCGCTACAAGCTGGTCGACCTTCCCGGCACCTACTCGCTGATGTCGGCCTCGCCGGACGAGGAGGTGGCCCGCGGTTTTCTGCTCTTCGGCCGGCCGGATGTGACGCTGGTGGTGGTCGATGCGACCTGCCTCGAGCGCAACCTCAACCTGACCCTCCAGATCCTGCAAATCACCCGCCGCACGGTGGTCTGCCTGAACCTGATGGACGAGGCGCGCGCCCACGGGATCGAGATCGATGCGCGCACGCTGGCCCGTGACCTGGGGGTCCCGGTGGTGCCGTGCGCGGCGCGCTCGGGCGAGGGAATCCCGGAACTCATCCGGGAGCTTGCGACCGTCGCGGCCATGCCCGACGAGCCACCGCCGCGGCGGCTGCCGCTCGACCTGCCCCGGCTGCGCGGCGCGATCGATCAGGTGGAGGAGGGTCTCGCGCGGGCCTTTCCGGCCCTGCCCCAGACCGGCTGGGTCGCGCTGCGGCTGCTCGAAGGCGATCGCCAGATCATCGAGGCTGTCCGCAGCGGGGAGTTGGCCGAACTCGCCCCGGTGGACCCCGGGGCGGCCCCGCCCGGGGAGGTGCTGGAGCCCGTGCTGGCGAAGGCCGCGGAACTCCGCTGGCAACTTCCCCAGAACCTGCACGACCAACTGACGGAGTCGGTCTATGCGGAGGCGGCGCGGATTTCGGGCCGCAGCGTGACGCGTGAGGGCGAGTCCCGGCGCCTGGTCTGGCAGCAGCGGGTGGATCAGCTGCTCACCCATCCGGTGTTCGGTTTCCTCACGATGGTGCTGGTCCTGGGAGCGGTGCTGTGGATCACCATCACCGGCGCGAATTACCCATCCAAGCTGCTTTCCGGTCTGTTGGTCGAAGCGGGTCACCCGGCCCTGCGCGGGCTGCTCGAGTCGATCGGCTCGCCGTGGTGGCTCACCGGACTGCTGGCCGACGGCATGTATCTGGCCACGGCCTGGGTGATCAGCGTGATGCTGCCGCCGATGGCGATTTTCTTCCCGCTCTTCACCCTGCTGGAGGACTTCGGATTCCTGCCGCGGGTCGCCTTCAACCTCGATCGCCTGTTCCAGAAGGTCGGCGCCCACGGCAAGCAGGCCCTGACGATGGCGATGGGTCTCGGTTGCAATGCCGCCGGCGTGGTGGCCACGCGGGTCATCGACTCGCCGCGCGAGCGCCTGATCGCGATTCTCACCAACAACTTCTCGCTGTGCAACGGCCGCTGGCCGACACAGATCCTGCTCGCGACCATCTTCCTTGGCGCGGCGGTGCCGGCCGCCTGGTCGGGCACCGTGGCCGCCGGCTCGGTGCTGCTGGTCGCGCTGCTTGGCTTCGGCTTCACCTTCGCAACCTCGTGGCTGCTGGCGCGCACGATGCTGCGCGGCGAGGCGACCTCGTTTTCCCTCGAGTTGCCGCCCTACCGTCCGCCGGCCTTCCTCCGCACCCTCTACACCTCGCTCATCGATCGCACCCTGATCGTCTTGTGGCGGGCCGTGGTGTTCGCCCTGCCCGCCGGTGCCGTGATTTGGCTGGTGTCGAACATTCCCGCCGGGGATGCGAGCTTGGCCGAATGGGCCATCGGGGCGCTCGACCCTCTGGCCTGGTGGATGGGGCTCACCGGCGTCATTGTGCTGGCCTACATCGTCGCGATTCCAGCCAACGAGATCGTGATCCCGACGGTGCTCATGCTCACCGTGCTGGTCACCGGTCAGCACGGCCTGGGCGAGGGATCGGGCGTGATGTTCGAGGCCGGGGAGAACGCCACCCGCGGCATCCTCGAAGCGGGTGGCTGGACCCTGCTGACCGCGGTCTGCCTGATGCTTTTTTCACTCTGCCACAACCCCTGCTCGACGACGCTCTACACGATCTACCGGGAGACGAAGTCATGGAAGTGGACGGTGGTTGCCGCCTTCATGCCGCTGGTCATCGGGGTGGTCCTGTGTGCCGCGGTCGCCGCCGTCTGGCGGTGGCTGGGGTGAGGAACCGGGAGCCTCCGGGACCGGTCGGGGACGGGGTGCCGCCGGCCGCTTCGCCGGGACGATGAATGATCGAATCGGGGCTGGTCGTAGAAATCGGCCGAACCTAGCATTTCACCATGAAGCAACCGACCACCGCCTCCCGCCGCGATTTCCTCAAGCGTTCCGCCGCCTTCGGCGCGTTCACCATTGTTCCGGCCTCCGTGGTCATGGGCACCCGCTCGCGCGCGGCGACGGTTTCGCCCAATGAAAAGGTCCGGCTCGCGGCGATCGGGATCGGCAACCAAGGTGGGGGCGACCTCAAGAACATGGTCGCCTCCGGCCACTGCGAGGTGGTCGCGCTGTGCGACGTGGACCTCAAGGGCGGGCACACCCAGGGTTCCCAGAAGGCGCATCCGCAGGCGAAGAAGTACACCGACTTCCGCAAGATGTTCGACGAGATGGCCGACGATATCGACGCGGTGATGATCGCCACGCCGGACCATGCCCACTTCTGCATGGCGATGCTGGCGATGTCGCTGGGCAAGCACGTCTTCGTCGAGAAGCCCCTGGCCCACACCTTCGGCCAGTGCGCCCGCCTGATCGCGATGGCGGAAAAGAGCGGCGTGGTGACCCAGATGGGGAATCAGGGCCACTCGGGCGCCAACTATTTCCAGTTCGACGCGTGGACGAAGGCCGGGATCATCAAGGACGTCACCAAGATCCATGCCTACATGAACAAGCCGCGCCGTTGGCACGGCTGGGGGGCGACGGTGAGCGAGTATCCGGAGGATCCGATGCCCGAGGGCATGGACTGGCCGGTGTGGTGCGGTCCGGCGCCGGTGCATCCCTTCAGCAAGCGGCTGCACCCGCAGGAGTGGCGCAGCTGGTTCGATTACGGGTCCGGCGCCTTTGGCGACTGGGGTCCGCACATTCTCGACACCGCCCACCGTTTCCTGAAGCTCGGCCTGCCGACCTCGATCACGGCGGTCAAGCGCGAGGGGCCGAACGACCTGGTCTTCCCCCAGGCCTCGACCATCAACTTCGCGTTCCCCGAGCGCGGCGACATGCCGGCCTGCGACGTGACCTGGTTCGACGGCAAGGGCAACCAACCGCCGGTGCCCGAGGAACTCGGCGAGGTGAAGCTCGGCGCGCCCGGCAAGATCATCTACGGCAAGGACCTCACCTTCCAGGGAGGCAGCCACGCCTCGACCCTGCAGATCCTGCCACGCGAGAAGTTCATGGAGATGCGCGGCGAACTGCCCAAGGTGAACGCCAAGGCCTCGAGCCACTACGCCAACTTCATCCTCGCCTGCAAAGGGGAGGAAGAGGCCCGCTCACCCTTCAAGGTCTCCGGCGAGCTGTGCCAGGTCTTCAACCTCGGAATCATCGCCCAGCGACTGGGTGGTGAGCTGACCTTCGACCCGAAGACGAACACCATCGTCGGCAACGACGCGGCCCAGGCTCTCCTCGACCCCGCCCCGCGGAAAGGCTGGGAGGAGTTCTACAAGCTCTGATCCGGCCCCGGCGGTCAGGGTTCCATGCCGGGTTTCTTCTCGACTTGACCCCGGGATGCGGAGCGCCTATCTCCCGCTCCCCAGACGCCATGGCCAGAAACCGCAAGTACTCCAAAACCAACATGACCCGCCCGACCAAGGCACCGGGTCCCAAGCGCCGCCGCCAACTCGAGCACCGGCGGCGTCTCATCGCCCTCGGCGTCTCCGAAGAGGAGGTCTCCAAGATGAACCCGAAGGAGATCCGCGACCTCCTCAAGCGCCCGGCGAAGGTGCAGAAGGAGTTCGCCGGCGAATAGGGGATTTCCCCTGCTTTTCCCGACGCCCGCTTCCGCGAGGAGGCGGGCGTTCTTGTGGTCCGTACAGGGCGCACCGACTTGGAGGGTCGGGAATCCGTTCTACCCGGTGAAGACAACTATGACGTCGGTGCGGGCTTTTCCTCGTCCGAGATCCAACTCCGCAGCGCCGAGTGCGGGCCGTCGAGTTTCGGGTCTTCCCCGATGACCTGGTCGGCGAGGGCGCGGGCTTCGCGGAGCAGGGCGGTGTCGGCGAGGAAATCCGGGAAGCGGAAGTCGCCGAGGCCGCTCTGCAGGGTGCCCAGCACGTCGCCGGGCCCGCGCAGCCGCAGGTCCTCCTCGGCGATGACGAAGCCGTCGGAGGTCTTTTCCATGACCTGCAGCTTCTCCATGGCGTCGGGTGATTTGCCGTCGGTGAGGAGAATGCAGTAGCTCTTGTGCTCACCTCGTCCGATCCGGCCCCGGAGTTGGTGGAGCTGCGCGAGGCCGAAGCGCTCGGCGTGGTGGATGATCATGAGGTTGGCATTCGGCACGTCGACGCCGACCTCGATCACGGTGGTCGCCACCAGCGCATCGATCTCATGGTCGCGGAAGCGGCGCATCACGCTTTCCTTCTCCTCGGCGTCGATCTTGCCGTGGAGCAGGCCGACTTCGAATTTTGTTAGGCGCTTGAGCCACTTCTCATGGGCGGCGGTGGCGGACTCGGCCTTCAGCTTGGTGCTTTCCTCGACCAGTGGATAGACGAGGTAGGCCTGGCGGCCTTCTTCGAGCTGGGTTTTGACGAACTTGTTGAGGTCGCTCTGCCTCGGCTTCACCCGCAGGGCGGTGACCATTTTTCCGCGGCCGGCGGGCCGTTCATCGAGAATGGAGACATCGAGGTCGCCGTAAATGGTCATGGTCAGCGTCCGCGGGATCGGCGTGGCGGTCATGACCAGCACGTCGGGGCGGGTACCCCGGTCGATGAGTCGACCGCGCTGCATCACGCCGAACTTGTGCTGCTCGTCGATGACGATCAGCCCGAGGTCGGAGAACAGCGCCTCATCATAGAGCAGCGCATGGGTGCCGATGATGATCTGGGCGTCGCCCTCGAGCTCGACGTGCGTGCTCTCCTGCCGGTCGGCGGTGCGCAGGGCGACGCGAACCCCCAGCGGCTCCAGCCATTGGCGGAAGGTGAGGAAGTGCTGCTCGGCGAGGATCTGGGTCGGCGCCATCAGCGCGGCCTGGGCTCCGGAGTCCACCGCCAGAAGCATGGATGCCATGGCGACGAAGGTTTTTCCCGAGCCGACGTCGCCCTGCAGCAGCCGGTTCATCGGGCGCGGCTGGCGCATGTCGGCGACGACCTCCTTGATCGAGCGCTTCTGGGCGCCGGTCAGGTCGAAGGGCAGGCTTTCATAAAATGCGGTGAGCAACTCGGTCTTCCTCCCGAGCACCCTCCCGCTGCAGTCGTGGATGCGGCGACGCCGCCAGACGACGTTGAGTTGCACGGCGAAGAACTCCTCGAGGGCGAAGCGACGGCGGGCCGCCTCGGCCTGTTCCATGGCCTCGGGGAAGTGGGCCTCGCGGCAGGCCTCATGTCGCGGGTAGGTCGGATCGACGTCGAAGGCGGTGGCCAGCGTGGCGGGATCGACGGCGTCGAGTGTCGAGTACTGGATCTCCCGTAGTCTCCGCTGGGCGATGCCGGAGACGTTGCGGTAGACCGGCACGATGCGCTCGAGGTGGATGGACGGGCCGGCATCGTCCTTGATGACCTCGAAATCGGGGTGGTCGATGACGATGCGCCCCTGGAATTCCTTCGGCTTGCCGTGGAGGATGATCTCCTGGCCGGCGGCGAGCACCTTCGAAAGGAAGGGCATGTTGAACCAGCGGCAGGTCAGGGTGGCGGGTCCGACCCCCGAGCCGGAGGCGTCGGCGACGACGGCCTCGTAGAAACGCACCCGCGGGCCGAAGCGGTTGCGGGTGTCGATGACCGTGCCGCGGATGCAGACCGGCGCGCCGCCGGCTTCGGCGGGGAAGGAGTCGAACCGCCGCCGGTCCTCGTAGCGGCGCGGCAGGTGGTCGAGGAGCTGCCTCGCGGTCCTGAGTCCCGCCGAGGCCAGCGCGAGCACTTCCTTGGGGGCAAGGAAGTCGACGCGGGCGAGGTCCGAATCGGCCGGAATCACTTGAGCAGTGAAGAGGGTATCCGGGCGAAGACCAAGTGCGGAGGTGAGAAGGAGCGCGCGACGCTGTCGCGCATGGTGTGTTCATCGTGTCTGCATTTGCCAATCAGCGATTGTCACATCTTGCGGATCGGGAAAGGGAACGCTGAGTCTTCAGCTTGGGCGATGCGCGACAGCGTCGCGCGCTCCTTCAGTCTGCGATCACCTCGATGGTATCTTTCGCTGTCAGGTCGATCGCAATCCGGTTGCCCGGATCCTTCACAACCTTTCCACGCAGGCGCAGGCGTTTGCCTACAAGATCTCTCAGCTCTTTCTCGGTGAAGACTTTGAGCTTGGTCTTGTATCGACCACAGATGGCGTTGGGTCCTCTCAAGGATCCCAGCTCGAGGTAGATCGTGTCGCCACTCCTGCTGGCCCGGACCTGCCGGAGTTGACCTTCGACATGATCCACTTCGCCGAGCTTGTTGTGGAGTGCCTTCCCCCGGGCGACAAGACGCTTGTCTTCCGTTGGATCGACGGCGGGCGCGGGATTCGGATTGGCGGCGGCGTTGGCGGCTTCTCTCTCCGCCATCAGCTCGGCGACCCGGGCCGAGGCGCGTTCGACATCGGTCATCTGCGCCTCCTCGGTGGCCGCCGCCATCGGTGGCGCGGCCGGGTCGCGGTGACGATAGGCCTGCCAGAAGATGAATCCAATCGCGAGAACGGTCAGCGACGCGGCGATGATCCAAGGCCACCAGTTGGTGGAACTCGTGGACCGCAGCGCCGGTGCCGATGCCTGGGCAGGGATGGTGGCGTCGGGTGGCGAGATCGGGGAGGAATTCTGAACGACTCCACTGGATGCGTTTTCAAGGGCCGCAGGGCCATAATGAAGGGCATAGCGTGCCTGCTCGAGACTCCATTGGTCAGGATCCTTTCGCAGTGCCCGGATCCAGCCCCCGAGGCCATCACCCGAGCCATCGGAGAGCATTCGGCGGCTCCAGCCGGTCACTTCTTCGCAAAGCCGGAGCAGCGAGCGCAGACCCTTGCGCGATTCATCCTCACCGAGCCAGCGCAGTGGTGAGATCCGGAAAGTGACCTGACGGTTCTCATCGTTGCCGTTCAGCAGGATGGAGCTGGTCGCCGTTTCGATCCAGACGCACTCTTCCTGGAATGCCTCGGAAAGGACCTGGCAGGTTTCCAGAGCGAGATCGATCAGTGCCTTGGCCGAGTGAGGGCTCAGGGGTTTGTCCTGCAGCCGGTGGGCCAGCGGGCGGCCACCGAGCCATTCGGTTACCAGAAAGGGCATGCCATCCACCGGGTCGGTGCCGCCGTCGAGCACGTTGCGCAGTGCCGGGTGCGAAACCCCCATCAGGCGGCGCACGGCGATCTCGTAGGCGGACCGTTCTTCATCAACGAGCCCACCGCCATTGGCCCCGAATGGAAAGAACCGGCGCAGCACCACCTCGGTGCCGGTTTCTCGGTCTTCTGCGTGAAAGGCGACGCCGTCCGCATCCTGAGTCAGGATGTCGAGGATCTCATAGCGGTCGCTCACGGCCCAAACGGGTATCAAATTCTTCGGGTGATGCGCAACCTTCCGCGTGAGCCGGGGTTCTCCTGCCTGAACCTGTTCCAATCTGCCATGAAGATCATTCCCATTCTACTGCTCTCCGCCCTCCTGATCCCGCCTGCCTTTGCCCAGAAGCCCGGGAAAGGCCGCAAGCCCAACCACCGCGCTGCCTGGAATCAACGCGATGCCGGCGAAAGGGGTGCGATGAGGGAGGAACAACTCCTCGACCATCTGGACACCCACAAGTGGAAGAAGGATCCCGAGGCGACCGACAAGCGCCCGTCCAATCTCGTCGAGTACCACAACCACACCTACAAGCGCATCGTCCGGCTTCTCCACCACGGTTCGATCACCGAGGAGAATGGACAGATCTTCAAGGTGAAGCACACCACCATCACCCAGAACGGCAAGCAGATGCGTGCCGACGGCGAGCTCACCGAAGAGGAAAGGGCCGAACTGCGTGGCGCTCTCGACGATCTGAACGACGAGATCAATGCCGCTCTCGAAGAGTCGGAGAAGGCCAGCCAGCGGACGCCGATCCTCAACCACGCCCAGCACCGGTTCGAGGAGAAGATCGAATTCGGCGAGCGCTCCGGTCGGCTCTCGTCCGGCGAGGCCAGCCGACTGAAGCGCGATCTGGCCAAGCTCAATGCGCTTGAGGAAAAGGCCAAGGCCGGCGGGCTCAGCACCCGCGAGCGCGAGAAGCTCTTTGAGGAAGCCGCCGAATTGGCGAGGGAGCTCAATGAGGAGCTGCGCGACTGATTTCCACGACCTTTGTTCCCCACGACCGCCGGCGCGATGCGCCCGGCGGTCGTTTTGTATCCGCAGGTCCGCCCGCCCGGAATCCGCGAGTCCCTTTCTTTTTCCGTGCGTTCGGTGTATTCCGTGGTTCTCATCCGCCGCGCCCTCCCGGGGCGCTCCGACCACCCATGGCCACCGAGCTCACACGCAATTTTTCGATCATCGCGCACATTGACCACGGCAAGACGACCCTGTCGGACCGCCTGCTCGAGTTCACGCAGACGATCACCGATCGCCAGAAGCAGGATCAGCTTCTCGATGCGATGGATCTCGAGCGCGAAAAAGGGATCACCATCAAGAGCCATCCGGTGGCGATGAAGTACAAGGCGAAGGACGGGAAAACCTACAGCCTGAACCTGCTCGACACCCCGGGACACGTCGACTTCTCCTACGAGGTCGCCCGCTCGCTCGCCGCCTGCGAGGGCGCGATCCTGATGATCGACGCCGCGCAGGGCGTCGAGGCGCAGACGCTCGCCAATCTCCATCTCGCGATGGACCAGAACCTGGTCATCATCCCGGTGCTCAACAAGATCGACCTGCCGGCGGCGGACATCGACAAGTGCAAGCACCAGCTCGAGGACATCCTCGCCATTCCGGCGGAGGATGCCATTCCGGCCTCGGCCAAGAACGGCATCGGCATCGAGGACATCCTCGAGGCGGTGGTCGAGCGCGTGCCGCCGCCGAAGAAGATGGAGGACGAACTGCTGCGCGCCTCGGTCTTCGACTCGATCTACGATGCCTTCCGCGGCGTCATCTCGTACGTCCGGGTGTTCAGCGGCGAGATCCACAAGCGGCAGAAGATCAAGCTCTTCGCCGCCGGCAAGACCTACGAGGTCAAGGAGTGCGGCGTCTTCACCCCGAAGATGGAGCAGCGCGACAAGCTGATCGCCGGCGACGTCGGCTACCTCATCGCCAACATGAAGTCGGCCGACGAGGCGAAGATCGGCGACACCGTGACCGACGCCACCCACTCGGCGCCGAAGCCGCTGCCGGGCTACAAGGAGATCCAGCCGATGGTCTTTTCGGGCATCTACCCGGTCGACAGCTCCGACTACGAAGGATTGAAGATGGCGATGGGCAAGCTGCAGATCAACGACGCGGCCTTCACCTTCATGCAGGAAAGCTCGACCGCCCTCGGCTTCGGCTTCCGCTGCGGCTTCCTCGGCCTGCTGCACATGGAGATCATCCAGGAGCGCCTGCGGCGGGAGTTCAACATGGACGTGATCTCGACCTACCCGTCGGTGATCTACAAGGTGACCAAGACGGATGGCCAGGAGATGATCGTCGACAACCCGTCGTTCCTTCCCGAGCAGCAGGAGATCGAGGAAATCCGCGAGCCGATGGTGAGGGTCTTCATCATGGTCCCGGGCGACTACATCGGCGACGTGATGGCGCTGGTGATGGAAAAGCGCGGCGAGTTGACCCACACCGAGACGATGGACGAGACGCGGGTCATGCTCACCTGCGAGCTGCCGCTTTCCGAGATCCTGGTCGATTTCAACGACCGCCTGAAGTCGATGACCCGCGGCTATGGCTCGATGGACTACGAGCACGCCGGATACCGCGCGGCGAAGATGGTCAAGATGGACATGCTCATCGCCGGCGAGCCGGTGGAGGCGTTTTCGACCATCGTCCACCGCGAAAAGGCCGAGAGCTACGGGCGGTCGCTCGCGGTGCGGCTCAAGGATGTGATTCCGCAGCAGCTCTTCGTGGTGGCGATCCAGGCCTGCATCGGCGGCAAGATCATCGCCTCCGAGCGCATCTCGGCGATGCGCAAGAACGTCACCGCCAAGTGCTACGGTGGCGACATCACCCGAAAGCGCAAGCTGCTGGAGAAGCAGAAGAAGGGGAAGGAGAAGATGAAGCAGTTCGGCAAGGTCAGCATCCCGCAGGAGGCGTTCATCAAGGTCTTGAAATCAGGGGACTGATTTCAAGACCTGGCCCCGCGTTCGCGGGGTCCCGCCGGGGCGGGATGCTGAAGTCAGGGGACTGAGGGTGGCGCGGACTTCAGTCCGCATGATGGGGGAGAGCGTCACCAGGTGCGGACTGAAGTCCGCGCTCCATCTGGGATCATGTATCCCCCGGCCCCGGCCACCGTCTCAGCCCGGGGACCTTTTCGAAGTGCCGGTCGTAGGTCACCAGCACTCCTCCGACGGAAAGAGTGTGGGCAGCGATCCAGAGGTCGTTGGTGGGGATCTTGTCGCCCGCTGCCCGCAGGTCACTGACGATGACTCCGTAGAGGTCGGCAACCTCGGGGGTGGTGGTCAGCACGCGGACCGAGGGCCGCGACAGGAAGTCCTCCAGATCCCGCCGATTCCTGCCTTCCCGGTTGCCGATCCTGAATCCTGCGAACAGTTCGCCCAGCACGGTGACCGGAAGAAGCACGCGCTTCGCCCGGGAGATCACATCCAGCACCGCCTCGTCGCCCCGGAACAGGTGCGAGTAGGCATTGGTGTCGAGGACGACCGTCTCGTTCATCGCCATACTTCCTCGTCGATCTCATCGAAGCCAGCGACGGCCCGGTCGAATTCCTCGGCCTCCTGCTCCGACCAGCGACCACAGAATGCGGCAAAATCCCGGCGGTGGTCCGGCGCGGCGTTGTGGACGCCCAGAGACTCGCGCAGCAGACGCTTCACCAACTGGTTCAAGCTCACCCCCTCGCTCCGGGCGCGGGCGACGAGCCGCTCCTCGGTCGCATCGTCGAGCTTGTGGATGGTGATCGATTTCACGGTTCACCATTACGGTGAGAAACGAACCATGTCAATGGTGAGGGTGGCGCAAGGCTCTGCTTTGCGAGTGGCTCTGTCGGCGTCCCGCCGGCACGACAGGAGCCCTGCCGATCTCTCGCAAAGCCAAGCTTTGCGCCACGGTCAGGTCTTGGCTGGGTAATCGAAGGTGTAGGGGTCGTTGGGGCGAAAAGGAGGGTGCCATCCGGGAGAAGCTCAGCCCCGCTTCTGGGTCATCATGAACTCGTTGCCGTCGGGGTCGATGCACATGGCGAGGTGCAGGGGGTCCTCGGCGGTATCGGTCGGTTCGCGCGTGAGTTCGCCGCCGCATTCATTCAGGCGGCGGATGCCCTCGCGGAGGTCGTCGAGCTGGAAGGATAGGCCGGTCCAGGTGCGCTTGCCTTCGCCGCCGCCGTGGATGCCGATGATGGCATTCTCGATGACGATCTCGCTCCAGACTTCGGACTGCATCGTGACCTCACCTCCGAAGAGCTCGTGGTAGAACTTGAGGCAGCGCTGCCAGTCGGCCGCCCACAGGGCATACTTCACCTTTTCGACTTTCATGGGGAAAGGCTGCCGCTCGTTTCGTGATCCGGCAACGGGATTCAGGCGCCGGCTGAGGGTGGCGCAAAGCACAGCTTTGCGCCACGTTCAGGGTTTGGGCGGGTAGTCGAAGGTGATGGGGGTCGTTGGGTCGAAATGGAGGGTGCCATCCGGGAGAAGCGTGGCACCTGCCGCTTCGAACCGAAGCCGTCCATCCGGCAGTGGGGCGAGTCGGATCGGCTCGCCGTCGAAAGGCGAGATCAAGGGCTTCGGCATGAGTTGATGGATGGTTTCAGGATAGGAACCTGTCCGGTGGCGATGGAGTTCGGCGGCGATGGAGAGGCGGTGGAAGCGGAGGTTGAGGAGTGTCACCATTTTGTGGCCGACGCTGTCCGGGATCCATTGCCAGGCGCCCGCCGAAGCAGCGAAGGAGTTGGTGCGTGGGTCTGAATGAAACTCGTAGGAATCCAAATCAGCGAAAGTGGTGGTGTTTGGCGTCGCGACCTCAGGCAGTCCTTGGATGATGGGAATCAAGGAATCAATGTCCTTGGCCAGATTGGCCTTCCGATACCCGATGGGTTGGGTCTGCCACCAATACTCGCGAACGAGCTGGCGCCAATCCGAGCTGTTGCCAGCCCAAGGGAGGTCTTCGAAGGAATACCGCAAAGTATCGTTGGTGATGCCATCGAGCTCCGAGCAGGTTTTGCAGAGGTGGTGTAGTCTCATCTGTTCCGCCCGTAGCGTGGGCAGGATCGAATCGACTGAGGCAAGTGATTGATCGAGTTTCTGGAGGTGCTTGGGTCGTTCGCGCGCCGCCTCGATGAGGAACGGCGTCACTCGATTCGCCTCATGCACGAGCCATTCACCCACCGACCTATTGGGAAGATAGGGGCTCTGCCAGGTGAGGCCAATCTGGATCGTTAGCTGGAAGTCACGGACTGCTCCATCGAGATCTCCTGCTTTCATGAGCAGGATGCTGTGGATGAGAGAGAACCATCCGGTGTAGTGCGCTGTCTCTAAAACCAGGCGCTGTTCCCGCACTCCTCGGCCAACGGTTGCTTCCGGCAATCGGATCGCCTCGATGATGGAGTCTGCTGCTTCCCGGGTTGTTCGGAGCGAGTCGAGGATTTGCTCGGCGAGCATTTCCTCGGTTTGATCGTAGCCAGGGCTTGCGATCATGATTCGGAGGTCGCCAGGGGGATGGCTCGAAGTGCCTGTGATGAAATCGTTCCAAGCTGTAGGGTGCGTTAGTCCTCCGGTCTCGAAGACGGTTCTTGGAAAGACAGTGGCACGGGCATCTTTGTAGAAGCGGAGTGCTGTGTCGGAAATGGTGGGTTGGGCAGTAGGTTGCTTCAGAGCTAAAGGAATTCCGGATTTCTGCAACCGCTCACACGTCGCATCGATCTTGGCTTGCCCCCAGCGATTGACGCCCCAGTAGAACACCACCACCCCGACCACCGCCACGAAGGGCGCGATCGCGAGGAAGCGATGAACCCGCTTGGAGCGGATCATCCGCCAGAGCCATTTGGGGAGACGCATGGGGCTTATCTACGGTGGTTGATCGACAGGAATGTCGATTCTCCTGAAGAAGATGGGAGGGTCGCCTGTGTGGTTCGTAGTTCCCCCTTTAGGGGGCTGCGGAGCCCCGGACGTTGCTTTGGAACACACGATCAGGGTTCGTAGTTCCCCCTTTAGGGGGCTGCGGAGCCCGGGTTGTGCACTGGACCCCCTGAAGGGGGGACTACGAACGCGTGGGGGCGAGCTCGGCGGCGAGGAAGGGGGCGGTGCGGGAGCGTTTCGATTTGGCGATCTTTTCCGGCGGGCCCTGCATGACGATCCTGCCGCCGCCGTCGCCGCCCTCGGGGCCGAGGTCGAGGATCCAGTCGGCCTCGGCGGCGACGGCCATGTGGTGCTCGATGACGACGACCGTGTGTCCCTCGTCGACAAGCCGGTGCAGGACGTCGATGAGCCGTTTCACGTCCTCAAGGTGCAGGCCGACCGTGGGCTCCTCGATCAGGTAGAGGTTCTTCTTGTCGGCCTTGAGGTTCTGCAGGCGGGCCTTGGTCGAGCGGCCGCGGATGAGCTGGGAGACGAGCTTGATGCGCTGGGCCTCGCCGCCGGAAAGGGTGGGTGAGGGCTGGCCGAGTTGGAGGTAGCCGAGCCCGGTATCGGCCAGCAGCTTGAGCGGCGTGGCGATCCGCGGCTGGGAGTCGAAGAAGCCGGTGGCCTCCTCGATGGTCATGTGGAGGATCTCGCCGATGTGCTTGCCACGGAAGCGGACCTCGAGGGTGGCGGGGTTGTAGCGCTGCTCGTCGCAGGCTTCGCAGGGGACCCAGGTGGTGGGTAGGAAGTCCATTTCGAGCTTCACCCGGCCATTGCCCTCGCAGACCGGGCAGCGGCCGTCGCCGGTGTTGAAGGAAAAGCGCGAGGCATCGTAGCCACGCATGCGGGAGTCGGGCAACTGGGCGAAGAGTTTTCGGATGTCGTCGAAGACCTTGACGTAGGTCGCCGGGCACGAGCGCGAGGTCTTGCCGATGGGCGACTGGTCGACTTCGTAGACCGACTTGAGGCGCTGGAAGCCGGTGGCGCGGCCGTAGGGTTTGCCATTTTTTGAGCCGCGGCTGGAAGCCACGGCCACGCGCGCCGCGACGGCGACGCACTCGTGCATCAGTGTCGATTTTCCGGAGCCGGAAATGCCGGTGAGGACGGTGAGGCGGCCAAGCGGGATGGCGGCATCGACGGCCTTGAGGTTGTTGGCAACGCAGTTGGTGAGCTTGAGGTGGGGGTGGGCCTTCGGCACCGGACGACGTTCGCCACGGAGGGGGTGGACGATGGGGTGGAGAAGGGCTTGGTAGGTGGGGGAAGTGAGCAGTGATCGGTGATCCGTGATCAGTGGTCGTTTCGCGGTGCTTTTCGGTTTGGAGGTGGCCTTCTTGGTCTTCCCACTGATCACTGATGACTGATCACCCGGCGCTCGGGGCGGAGCCCCCTGATAGACGATCTCGCCGCCGAGCCGGCCCGCCGCCGGACCGAGGTCGATGAGGTGGTCGGCGCGGGCGATGGTGTCCTCGTCGTGCTCGACGACGATCAGCGAGTTGCCGCGGTCGCGGAGGCCGATGAGGGTGTCGAGGAGGTGGGCGTTGTCGCGTGGGTGGAGGCCGATGGTCGGCTCGTCGAGGACGTAGAGGACGCCGCGCAGGTTGGAGCCGAGCTGCGCCGCGAGGCGGATGCGTTGGCTTTCACCGCCGGACAGCGTGTTGGCGGAACGGTCGAGCTGCAGGTAGCCGAGGCCGACGTGCTCGAGGAAGGAAAGCCGCTGGGTGATTTCCGGAAGGATGTCGCGGGCGATGAGCTGGTCGCGCTTTTCCTTGAGTTTGGTTCTGGCGAAGTAGCTGGCCGCTTCGGTGATGGGGAAGCGGGAGAGTTCGGCGATGCTGAGCTGGTTGCGGGCCGAGGGCGGCCCGCCTCCAAAGCGCACCGCGCGGGACTCGGGATTGAGGCGGGTGCCGTGGCAGGAGCCGCACTCGACGAGTTCCTCGTCTTCCATGCGGGAGAGCTTGCGGTCGGCGTCGAGCTCGGCGGCGAGCACGGAGTCGTGGCGCGAGGGATCGAAGGCCCGGCGGCGCTTCGGAACCTGACCGTGGCCGCGGCACTCGACGCACCAGCCGTGGGGTGAATTGAAGGAGAACAGTCGCGGATCGAGCTCGTCGAAGGACCGGTTGCACGACGGGCAACTGGCTTCGGTGGAGAGCAGCAAGAGCTTCTTGCCGGCGGTGAGCAGGCGGATGGTGCCCTTGCCGATGGAAAGCGCCTTTTCGATCGCGGGCTGGAGATCCTTGGTCTGGTGAGACTCATCCCAGACGACCACGTCGATGTCGTGCTCCTGGTAGCGGGTCAGCCGTTCGAAGCCTTCCGCTTCCTTGAACTGCCTGTCGACGAGCAGGCGCGTGAAACCCTGCTTGAGGGCCCACTCGGCGACCTCGGTGTGATAGCCCTTGCGGCCGCGGATGACGGGCGCGAGCAGGGTGACGGAGCCTTTCTTCAGGTGGCCACGGATGGTCTTTTCGATGGCGGCGAGCGACTGGGACTCGACCGGCACCTCGCAGTCCGGGCAGTAGCGGGTGCCGAGCTTGGCGTAGAGCAGGCGGATGAAGTTCCATAGCTCGGTGACGGTGGCGACGGTCGACTTCATGCCACCCTGCGAGACGCGCTGCTCGATGGCGACGGTGGGTGGAAGGCCGGTCAGCAGATCGAGGTCGGGCTTCTCGAGTTGCTCGGCGAACTGCCGGGCGTAGGCGGACATCGAGTCGAGGAAACGCCGCTGGCCTTCGGCGAAGAGGATGTCGAAGGCGAGCGTGGACTTGCCCGAGCCGGAAAGGCCGGAGACGACGACGAACTCATCGCGCGGGATGTCGATGTCGATGTTCTTGAGGTTGTGTTCGCGGGCGCCGCGCAGGGAGATGGTGGATCCTTGCGCGGCTTTGCCGCGGGGGGTGGGGGATTCGCGGCGGGCCGCCGCTGCCACGGCCTGCCCCGGGCCGGGGCAGCCACGGAGGGCGGCCTTGAGGAAGGGGGCGGTTTCGGATTTGGATCTGGCGATCTTTTCGGGCGGACCCTGTGCGACGAGCTGGCCGCCGTCGGCACCCGCACCCGGGCCGAGCTCGAGGATCCAGTCGGCGCTCTTGATGACGTCGAGGTTGTGCTCGATGACGAGCAGCGAGTGGCCGTGATCGACGAGCTTCTGGAAGACGCCGAGCAGACGCTCGATGTCGCCGAAGTGGAGTCCGGTGGTCGGCTCGTCGAGGATCAGCAGGTGCCTGCGCTTCTTCTTCGAGCGGCTGCCGACGGTGTCGGCGAGGATCTGGCACAGCTTGAGCCGCTGGCTTTCGCCGCCGGAGAGGGTGTTGAGGGGCTGGCCGAGCCGGATGTAGCCGAGGCCGACCTCGGAAAGTGGCAGCAGGGCCCGGCGGATCGAGCTGTGGCGCTTGCGGTTGGCCGAAGTGGAGGAGGGGTCGTCGGCGAAGAACGCCAGCGCCTGGTCGATGGTGAGGTCGAGGACGTCGGCAATCGACTTTCCGCGGTAGAGAAACTCCAGCGTGGACGGCTTGTAGCGCCGGCCGGAGCAGTCGGGGCAGGTGACCTCGAGGTCGGAGAGGAACTGCATCTCGATCTTCTCCGAGCCGGCGCCCGAGCAGCGGTCGCAGCGGCCGTCGCCGGAGTTGAAGGAGAAGAAGCCGGGGGTGAGGCTGCGGGCGCTGGCGTCGGGCGTGCGGCAGAAGAGCTGGCGGATGTCGTCGAAGGCGCCGATCAGCAGGGCCGGCGTCGAGCGCGGGGTGCGGGCCAGCGGCGACTGATCGACGAGGCGGACCTCGTCGAGGTACTGGGTGCCCCGTAGTTCCCTGATCCTGCCGGGTTCCTCGTCGCCGAGCGGCTGGCGCAGCTTCCGCGCCAGGTTGGCGTAGAGGATGTCGTGGGCGAAGGTCGACTTGCCGGAGCCGGAAACGCCCGTGAGGCAGACGAAGAGGCCGAGCGGGATGGTGGCGTCGAGCTTGTGAAGGTTGTGGCGGGTGGCGCCCGTGATCTCGATTCCCTCCGGACCTGGTGTGCGGCGTTGTTTGGGCAGGGGGATGGTTTTCTCGCCGGAGAGCCAGGGGAGGGTGCCGAGGGGAGAGTCAGCGGCGTCGCCGGGGGAGGATTTGAGGCGGGCCGCCTCTTCCATCCCGCGTCCGCGGGACGCCGGGCCGGCGCAGCCACTGTAGATGAGTTCGCCGCCGCTTTCGCCGGAGGCGGGGCCGAGGTCGATGAGGTGGTCGGCGGCGCGCATCACCGCTTCCTCGTGCTCGACGACAACCAGCGTGTTGCCCTTGTCGCGGAGCTCGTGCATGACGCCGACCAGTCGCTGGATGTCCCGGGCGTGAAGCCCGACCGTCGGCTCGTCGAGGACGAAGAGCGTGTTCGACAGGGAGGCGCCGAGGCAGCTGGTAAGGTTCACGCGTTCGATCTCGCCGCCGGACAGGGTGCGGGCGGGGCGGTCGAGGGTGAGATAGCCCAGCCCGACCTGCTCGAGATAGCCCAGTCGGCTGGTGATTTCGCCCAGCACCAGTTCGACCGGCCTCATATTCGATATCTCAGATATGAATGAGCGGAGGAGCGGGAGGAGCTGGTTGATGGGGAGTTGCCAGAGTTCGGGGAGGGTGTGGTCGGCGATCTTGAAGCAGAGGGCCTCGGGCTGGAGGCGGCGACCGCGGCACTTGGGGCAGGCGGTGTAGGAGCGGTAGCGCGAGAGGAACACGCGGACATGCATCTTGTAGGCCTTGGTCTCGAGCCAGTCGAAGAAGCCCTTCACGCCATACCAGCCGCCCTCGCGCCAGACGTCCTCCATTTCCTCCATGTCGGCGTCGGGACGGTCGCCGTAGTAGATCCACTCGCGAACATCCTCGTCGAGGTCCTCCCAGCGCGTGCGGGTGTCGATGCCCCGCTCGCGGCAGTTGCGGATCAGGTCGCGCTGGCATTCGTCGCCGCGCTCGCCCTGGAAGGGCTTGATGGCGCCGCGGCCGATGGAGAGGGAGGGATCGGGGACGGCCTTCTCGAGGTCGAGGCCGATGACGCGTCCGAAGCCGCGGCATTTCGGGCAGGCCCCGAGGGGGTTGTTGAAGGAGAAGAGGGCCGGCGTGGGCGGACGGAGGGTGAAGCCGGTGGCGGGGTTGGTCCACGCGTTGGTGAACGAGCGGGAGGTGGAGGATGGAAGGTGGTGGACGGTGGATGTGCCCTTGCCGAGGGTGAAGGCGGCTTCAAGGGCTTCTAGAAGGCGCGTCCGGGTGGACTTGCCGAGCTTGATGCGGTCCTGGATGACTTGGACGGTGGCTGCGAAGCCGCTTCCGGCTTTGCCCTTCATGAACGGGACGGTCATGCCACTGGCAGGTTCATCGGTCCGCAGCAGGGAGCCGTCCGGGGCGAGGATGCGGAGGTAGCCCTGCTGGTTGAGGAAGGGGAACAGCTCCTCGCTTTTCGTGTCCTCGGGGATGGGGACCGGAAAGGTGACAAGGATCTGTTGACCATCGAGATGCCCGACGGCCCAGGCGGCGGCGGACTCGGGGGAGTCGGGGCGGATCTCCTCGCCGGTTTGCGGGTCGTGACCGGTCGCGGCGCGGGCGAAAAGGAGCTTCACGTAGTCGTTGATCTCGGTGAGGGTGCCGACCGTCGAGCGGGTGGTGCGGATGTTGTTCTTTTGCTCGATGGCGATGGCGGGCGGGATGCCGTCGATGCGGTCGACATCCGGCTTGTCCATGCGGTCGAAAAACTGCCGCACGTAGGGCGAGAAGGTCTCGACGTAGCGCCGCTGGCCCTCGGCGTAGAGCGTGTGGAAGGCAAGCGAGGATTTCCCCGAGCCGGACGGGCCGGTGACGACCGAGAGTTTCCCGAGCGGGATGTCGAGATCGAGATTCTTGAGATTGTGCTGCCGGGCGCCTCGAATCGCGATGACGGGGGAGCTGGAAACCTTGGCGGTGGATTTCGACGACTTACGGGCCACGCGCGGAGCCTAGGCGGGATCGGTGGCGAGGCTAGCGGAGTTTGCGGGAGTGTGCTGACTCAGGCGTCCGGACTCTGGCCGGATGAATCCGGCGCTCCATCGCCACCCGTGGGGTCGGGGAGGATTTCCGCGAGTTCGAAGTCGATGATGCAGAAGTGTCCGCGCTGACGGTCGTAGGTGATGTTGCGGCGCTCGGCGTCGAGGTGGCGGACGCCGTAGTGGTTTTCCAGGTCGTCGAAGAGAGCGGTGGCGCGTTCCTTGCTGATTTGTGAGGCGACCTCGCCGCACGAGGTGCTGACGAAGTAGAGCTCCTCCGGGTGTTCCTCAAGGAGGCGGGGGACGTAGGGGCAGCCCCGTTGTTCGAGGACCTTCAGGACCTCGACCTCGGTCGCGTAGCGCTTGTCCGCATCGGTGCCGCGGAAGCGCTTGTGCACGCGCCCCATCCAGTCGAGCCGGACCTCCGCGCGGATGCCGTCCTTGAGTTCACGCATGACGATTTCAGAGGCCCAGCATGGCCTGGGCGATGGTAAAGTAAATGACCATCCCGGTGACGTCCACCAGGGTGGTGATCGCGGGGGCGGCGACGGCGGCGGGGTCCAGCTTGATGGCGCGGGCCCCGAGCGGCAGCACCGCGCCGATGCAGGTGGAAGTGATGACCTGGGCGGTGAGTGCGAGGGCGACGGCAAGTCCGAACCGTGTGAAGCTGATGCCTTCCGGAATCTCGGGCCGGAATGCGGGCAGGATGAGGACGGTGACCGCGGCGATCGTCGCGCCAAGCAGCAGCCCGAGCAGGGCGCCGAGGCGCAGTTCCTTCCACAGCACGCGACCGGCCTGGCCCGCCTCCAGTTCCCCCAGCGACATCGCGCGGATGACCATGGTCGAGGCCTGGCCGCCGGTGTTGCCGCCGGCGGCGACGACCATCGGCAGGTAGAGCGAGAGCAGGAAGACGCCGGTGAGGGTGTCCTCGAAGCGCATCATCACGTAGCCCGAGGCGATCGCAAGAAAGGCCAGTCCCACAAGCCAGACAAAGCGCCGCTTGAAGTGGGTCATCACCGAGCTCTGCAGGTAGGTTTCCTCGTTCTGCTCGCTGACGATACCGGCCTGTTTCTCGATGTCCTCGGTGCTTTCCTCCTGGAGGATCTCCATCGCGTCGTCGTGCGTGATGATTCCCAGCAGGTGGTCGAACTCGTCCACCACGGGCAGGACGATCAGGTCGTAGCGCAGCAGGGTGTTGGCGGCCTCCTCCTGGTCGGCGGTGGCGAGCACGCGCTGCTCCGGCTCGACCACGGCCATGATGTCGCGGATGGGGGTGTCCCAGGTGTTGAAGGCGAGGTCACGCAACCGCACCCGGCCGATCAGGTGGCCCTTGGCGTTGATGACGAAGATGCGGGAAAGCGTCTCGGTGTTCTCCTGGTCGCGGCGGAGCTGGTCGAGCGCCTGCTTGACGGTCATCGATGCGAACAGCCGCCCGAAGCGGGTGGTCATGCGTCCGCCGGCCGTCTCGGGCTCGTAGCGCAGCAGGCTGCGGGTGAGCTCCTCGTCCTCCGGACCGAGCAGGCCGAGGTAGCGGAGGCGGGCCTCGTCGCCGACGGACTGGAGGATGTCCACCCGGTCGTCGTCGGACAGCTCGCGGAAGAGGATCTTGAGCTCCGACGGGCTGAAGTAGTCGAGCGCCTCCTCGATCATCGGCTCGGGCAGTTCGACGATCAGGTCGGCTGCCAGCTCGGGACCGATCGATCGCAGGAAGAGCTCGTGCTTTTCCTGGTCGGTCTCCTCATAGAGGTCGGCGAGGTCGGCGTAGTGGGTCTCGGTCGCGGCCGAAAGGATCGCGCTCTGGTCTCCCGCCTCGAGGGCGCGGACCAGTTCTTCGGTCGGGGTGATGACCGTCTCCTCGGGCATGGGGGAAGCATGCGGCCGTGCCCGCGGACCGGCAAGCCTGCGGGGGCAGTCTTATCCGCGCGCCTTCGAGGGCTGCGCGCCCGGGATCTTCCGTCGGTGCTTCCGGAGGGCACCGATGATCCGGGGGGCGGCACGCACGCGGAGTTCGATACGGTCGGAATCGTCGCGGTGCCACTCAAGCGAAAGGGTGTCGGTGCAGCCTCCGGTTTCCACCGTGAAGGTTGCCCGGCGGGTCTCGTGGGCGCGACTGTGCTCGAAGCGTTCCTGCAGGCAGATGACCTGGTCGTCGCCGAGGCCCTGATCGACGACTTCGCGAATCGCCTCGATGAGGAATGGCAGGTACTCGGTCTGGGTCCGGATGGTGATCTCGGGCCGTGGCTTCCACTCGTCCTTGAGTTCGCGCAGGGTGTCCTTCGGATCCGCCTCCTCCAGTCGCTCGAAGCGGGCCATCCCGCGCCGCTTGAGCCACCAGTAAAGCCCGCCGCCGATGATCCACGCGGACACGACCGTGACGGTGATCAGCGGCCCGATTTCGGGGACGGACTCGGGCATGGCGGGCAGTCTAGCCCGATTTCTGGAGAAGAAAAGGTCCCGAAGGCGCGGTCTGGGAACCCGGACTCGTCGATTCCCCCGGTTGGCAGGGGCTTGGGGGTGTGCTTTGTTTCTAAACCCGCGGGGTGCCCGGGCCATGTGCCCATCGCAACCCGATGGCCCGCGAACCCAGAGCGGACCCTTCAAACCCATGATTTCCCGTTCCAGGAACTGCTGCGTTCTCCTTGCCGCTTGGCTCCTTTCTCTCGTCGGCCCTCTGCATGGCGAGGCGATGCTCCAGTATTTCAACACGAGCTGGGCCGAAGTCGCGGCGAAGATGCCGGAGATCGCGGAGGCGGGCTACTCATCGCTGTGGCTGCCCCCGCCGACGAAGGCTTCCGGCGGGCTGTCGGTCGGCTACGACTGCTGGGACCGCTTCGATCTCGGCTCCAAGGACCAGCGGGGAAGCATCCGCACCCGCTACGGGACCGAGGCGGAACTGCTGGAGCTCGTCCGGGTCGCCCACCGTTTCGGGATCCGCGTCTATTTCGACAACGTGATGAACCACAACGCCTTCGACGTGCCCGGCTTCAATGCCTTCACGCCGATCGACATCTACCCCGGCTTTCTGCCCGAGGACTTCCACCTGCGCCGGACAGAGGAGGGGTTCTACCGGAAATGGGACAACACCCGCGACTGGAACGATGCGTGGCAGGTCCAGAATCTCGGGCTTTCGGACCTGATCGACATCGCCACCGAGCCGGGCACCCTGAACTACAATCATGGGGCCTACGAAGGGGACACGATTCCGAAGTTCGCCTTCGTGCGTCACCCCGACAACCCGGAGTACTACTGCTACATCCCGACGGCCCCGGGGCAGAAGCACTCGAACGGCGAGGGCAACTACGTCGGCTTCGGTCCCGGCAACGGCATCACGGTGCAGACGATCGCCGACAACCCCTCCTTCTACTCCGAGCTGGTCGAGGACATGCTCCATCGCTCGGCACGCTGGAAGATGGACCGGACCAAGGCCGACGGTCTGCGCCTGGACGCGGTGAAGCACACGCCGGCGGATTTCTACGGGGCCACCTTCGGAGCGGACAAGGATTCGTCGAACTACGGCTACATGGGCCAGATCCAGGCGCAGTTCAACCTGACCCGTGGCTTCTCCGACTGGGACAACCACCGCGACTCGGTCTTCAATACCGAGCAGGGCCGGGACGACGCCATGCTCTTCGGCGAGCACCTCGGCCAGCCGCCGGCCTACGGCTCCTACATTGATGCCGGCATGCGCCTGATCGACAACGACCTGCGCTCGAACTTCAACAACCTGCTCGGCAATCCTTCCGCCGGGCTCAATGGCTTCGACCAACCCGGTTCCGGCGGTTTTCCGGTGTCGGTGGCGGTGATGCACGCCCAGAGCCACGACAACGACTTCGCGGCGCGGCGCGAACTGCAGCACGCCTTCTACTTCACGCGCGAGGGGCTCGGCCTCGTCTACACCGACGGAAACTATCATGCCGAAACACTCGGCGAGAGCGGCGGGGCGTTTCCCCGGCACGCCAACACCTCGTTTCTCGGCCAGTGGGGTGACACGCGCCTGCCGAACCTCGCCACCCTGCATCAGGAGTTCGCCCGCGGCTACCAGGTGGGGCGCTGGAGCGATGGCGACTTCGTCGCCTACGAGCGGATCGACAAGCGCGAGAACGGCGGCATGAACGACTCGGACGGCGTGACGATGCTGATCATGCTCAACGACAACTACGCTGCCGGTCAGTCGCGGCCGCTGTCGACCTCCTTCCGCGCCACCCCGCTGGCCGGCAGCGACAACGACCCGAACACCGGCGACGAGTATCTTTACCAGTATGCCCGCGGCTACGGCAGCCAGACCGGGTTCTACACCTACGCCTCGAACCTCGGCTCGGTCGTGGTCGATCCGGGAAGCTATTTCATCTTCGCCCCCCGCACGCCCGAGGAGTCCGACCTGTGGAGGAACGCCGGTGGTGCGCCGCTGACAATCTATCAGAACGGCGAGCCGGCGGGCACCGTGGAGGTCGAGCGGCGCGACGGACCGGACGGTGATCCGGGCTTCAACCCCTATGGCCTGCCGGACCCGGTCACCGATGATTTCAGCTACACGATCTCGTTGCCCCGGGTGACTTCCGCGAGCGACCTGGATTTCGTCGCCCGCACCGACGGCTCGGCGGAGAACATCCTCTTCAAGCTCGACGGCGGCATCGACCTCAACGGCACCGTGCCGCCGGGGAATGCCGATCCTTTCCTGCGCGACAATCCTCCGGCGGTCAGCACCGACGTCTTCCTCGGCTACGAGCAACCGACCTTCGTCCGGCGCATGCACGTCGAGAAGTTCGCGGCGGTCGACACGACACGCTGTCAGCTCGGGGCCCCCGGCGCGGAAACCTACATCAAGACCATCGGCTCCGGCTCGGTGTCGGTGGTGAACGGGCCGGTCGGTGCGAACGACTTCTCGGATGACGGGGGAAACCGCGCCCAGTTTCTCTATCACGATCCGTCGGCAGTGGTCGGCGGCACGCCGGGCGGCGGCTGGCCGGGTGGGTCGGCTCCGCTGCAGTATGTCGAGAATGGCTCGACCATCTCGCTGTGGGCCAAGCCGAATGCGGTCGGTGGTGGCTTCCGGATGTTCTGCTACTACACCACCGACGGATCGAACCCCGAGGGTGCCGGGGGTCGGGGCACCGGTTCCACCGGGGTGGTGGAGATGAATTACTCGCACGACGAGTCGGGGGCCGATTGGTGGATGACCGCCACGCTGCCGCAGCCCGCCAACGGGGAAGAGCTGCGTTACAAGATCGGGATCTTCAAGGAGAACGCCGGCAGCATCTACCCTTCCAGCCAGGCCTCGGTCGACCGCAAGAAGCAGATGCTCACCGAGTTCAAGGTCGAGGGTTTCAATCCCTCCACGATCACCTACTCGCCGCACAACGACTACAACTCGACCGCCACCGGCCTCGACGAGGGCTTTCACATGCTGCGGGCCCGCGCCTTCCTCCGCCGCGACGGCAAGGCCTCGCTCTACCACACCTTCCAGCAGACCTTCTACTACGACGCCGAACGGCCGGGCGGGGAGATCGTCTTTCCCGCCAACAACGGGGACACGGTGGGCGGCAGCGAATACGGGGTGGTGGTCCGGGCCGACGCCTCGACCAGCAGCGTCTGGTATCGGATCACCGACGGCGATGCCTCGAACGACGATTCGGTCACGACGGCCGACAACGGCAACGGGGCCTGGGTCCAGGCGACCGAGGTCACTCCCTCGCCCGCGATCACGCCAAGCGATCCATCCTATCGGCGCGAGTTCCGCTTCAACTACGTCAACATTCCCTCGACCGGCACCGCGACCATCGAGGTGCGGCTGCGCGAGCTGAGCTCGTCCGAAGACGACCTGCTCTCGGATGTCGACGGCCACTTCACGACCCTGACCCGCACGGTGAACACGGCAGGTCCCGACCTCCGGATGTTCGTTGCCTTCCCGCCATCGGATGGGACCGTGATCGACGAGAGCTACGTGGTGAAGGCCTACTTCTCGAAGTCGCTCGCCGATGGCTTGAGCGAGCAGGACTTGAAGGGCCGGTTTCTGGTTCGCTATGGCGGCAATGAGTCGTGGCCGGCGTCGGCCCAGGTGCTCGACCCGGCGGGGCTCTCGATCATCTACGACGAGACCTCCGACTACCACGCCCTCGCCTTCTCCCTGCCGAACCTCTACAACGGCATCCCCGAGTTCCTGCACCGCATCGAGGTGACCCATGATCGACCGGATCCGCTGGCGGACCTGGTGGCAACCCGTCGCGTGCAGGCGGCGGAAAGCACCGCCCCGAGGGTCAGCATCATCCAGCCGCAGGAGTTCGACAGCAATGGTCGCCGCGTGGAGATCGTGCTGCCGGATGGTCCCGGGGCGGATTCCCTCGACTACACGGTCCGGGTCGATACCGATGCCGACACGACCTCGGTCAACCTCAGTTTCCTGCTCGGATCCGGAACGCTCACGCCCGTCGACGCGGATGAGAACACGCCGGAGATCGATCCCGTGATCCAGGGATCGAGCGCCTTCTGGGACTTCATCTGGACCATCACCGAGCCCGGTCAGTACCGCCTCCAGGCGGTTGCGACCTCGCCCGGTGGCACTGCGGAGGATATCCGGAATGCCACGGTGATCCGGCGGCAGTTGGTGGAGGCTGACGACGGGGATCTCGATGACGACGACGATGGCCTTGCGGACTTCGACGAGGGCACGCTGCTGCCGCTGCCGAATGGCTTTTCCTTGGGAGAAGATGGCTACAAGCCGAATCCCGAGGATTGGGTGAATGGCGATGTGCACATCCACTTCGCCTCCGGCCAGTCCAATCCCTTCATGCCCGACACGGATGGCGACGGACTGCCCGACGGACTCGAGGTGGGTTGGCGGACGCCGGGCCCGGACACCAACACGGCGTCCGACACCAATGGCGATGGACGACCGAACTTCATCGGCGACCTCGATCCGCCCTTCTACAACACGCTCGACAACCTCGGATCCGTGCCGGGTGTGAACAGCGCCAGTGAAGGCGGCGACCGGGCGAGGCAGCTCTTCGGCTCGATGACCAATCCCGGCAATCCGGATACGGACGGCGATGGGCTGCGTGACGGCATCGAGGATGCCAACGCCAACGGCTGGGTCGATGGCGATGGTGCCCCGCTTGGCACGACCGAGTCGCCGACGCTCGCCCGCAGCTGGCCGAACGGCCGCATCGATGCCGGCGAGACCTGGCTGGAGACCTCGCCGAACGATTCGGACACCGATGACGACGAGCTTTCGGATGGCTTCGGCGAGGACACCGACTTCAACGGCGGCATCACCGGCGACACCAATGCCAACCGGGTCTGGGAGACCGGCGAGGTTTGGACGGAAACGGATCCGCTCAACAGCGACACCGATGGCGACGGCCTGCCGGACGGCTGGGAGCGCCGCTTCGGACTCAATCCCCTCGACAACGGCATCGACGCCTTCGACGGCACCACCCCGGATCCGGACAACGGTGGCGGTGGAGATCCGGACGGTGACGGGTTGACCAACCTGCAGGAGTTGGCGGCCGGAACGGATCCCACGGTGGACAACAGCATCGTGCTGGAGCCCGGCGAGGCGGTCGTGATCGGGCCGGTCTCCGAGGACGACGCGATCATCCGCGGCGCGGTGAGCAACCGGCAGGAGTTCACCGACTGGAAGATCGACGACCTCGTGGTGCTGGACACCTTCGAGGGCGACGGTTCCGGCAACCAGGGCGGCGACACCTACCTCGGCTTCGATGGCTTCGACAGTTCGCGCGACATCGTCGCCTTCTATGCCCGCGACGGAGGGGCAACCTCGGTGGGTGGCACCGGGGAGTTTTACTTCCGGGTCGACTTCCACGACCTGCGCCCCTTCGCCGAGGAGGGAAATCTCGACCTGTATGTGGTGATCGACACCGGCAACCCGGCGGTCGGCGAGTATGCCCTGCCGGACGAGGTGGACACCGGCACGACGATGCGCTGGGAGGCGGTCGTGGCCGTCTATCAGTCGAATGCCGGGGCCGTCCTCGTCGACACCAACCCGGCGGACAACACGACGAGCATCAACGAGGACCTGACCGGCAAGGGCGTCCAGCGGCGTGACCAGAATACCGCCAACGGCTTCGGCAAAGCCTACTTCGACAGCCGGCTCGATGCCGTCGAGTTTTCGATCAGCCGTCAGGCGCTCAAGGACGCCGGTTGGCTGGAAGACCCCTCGACGCTCAATTTCCAGGTCTTCACGACCCGCGACGGCACCCAGAACGACGGCACGGGAGCCGGCGACATCGGTGGCCGCACCGACATCCGCGACACGATCTACGACGACTATCTGGCCGAGGACTACTGGCGGGACCAGGGCTTCATCGGCCAGAACAGCGAGCTGCGCTCTTGGTTCGGCTACAACGGGCCGGACAAGGGCCGCCGGACCAAGGTCATCATGCTGGCCCACGGCAACCAGGCTCTCAGTCCCGGATCGGAAATCCAGGACCGGATCAATCCGGCCGTCGATACGGCCCAGATCGCATCCGGCGAGGTAGGGGGGTGGTCGCGCCTGCTCGATGCCCACGACGCCTTCGGCGCGAAACTCGGCCTGCACCTGACCCCGACCCTCGCCGCCGCCGCGCAGTGGGCCAGTGTGGACCCGGCCGCCAACAAGCCGTGGCGCGACGGGCCGGCCTTCAATCAGCGCATCGGGGCGATGGCGGCGGACGGCACGATCGAACTGATCGCCTCGACCTTTGCCGACGCACCACTTTCCTACTACGACTCCAGTTGGTTGGTCGACAACGTCGCGCTCTCGAACCGCACGCTCCAGTCGATCTACGGGGTGGCGCCGTCGTCGCGGGTCTTCTGGATCCCCGAGCGGGTGATCGATGAGGATGTGCTGTCGAAGGTTTCGTCGCTGGGCTACACCCACGTGTTCGTCGACCAGTTCCGTCACATCCTCGATCGCTTCGGGCGTCAGGCGGCATTGCTCGACGACGGCTACCGGATCAACCGGATCAACGGTGTCGACGCCATCGTGATCAACGACCAGGCCTCGACCTTCCGTTTCCGCAACACCGACAATGGCCTCGACATCAACCTGCGGCAGTTGATTTCGCGCAAGGCACGCAGCGGCGAGCAGCACCAGCTCATCGTCTTCTACAGCGATCTCTCCGATTTCGGCAGCGCCGGGCAGGCGACGGCCTACGACCGGAATCTCGCCTGGCTCGCCAGCCGGCCATGGGTCGAGCTGGTCGGTCCCGAGCAGGTGGCTTCCGGGCAGGTGGATCTCTCGCTGCCGCCGGACGGTGGTGGCGACAATTTCGCGGTGATCGACCGGGGCACCACCACCTTCGGACGAAAATTGGGGCCGCTGTGGCTCGATCATGCGACGCAGGGGAACTACGACTTCTGGTATTTCGGCTCGGGCCAGGAGGAAAGCCTGCGCGACAAGGTCTTCGAGGTCCGTCCCGGTGTGAACGTGAATCCGCCCGGTGACGCCTTCTATGGGGTTCAGGATTTTGGCGGCAGCGGATCCGGTCTGGCCGATGCCTCGTGGAATGCGGTTTCCGGGCTTCCGGATAACCGGCTCGGGCGATTGGCGCGCGGCACCTATCACGCCTCGACCTTTCTCGCCGGCTGGCACGACGAGGATAACAACGACCTTCGCACCTATTCGACCGGCGACTTCATCTATCCGGACACCACCTTCGATTTCCTCGCCGGCTTCTCGAAGCGGGCGCAGGCCCAGACCCGGATGGCGGCGCGCTATGCGGCGGTGGCGGCATGGGCGGCGGCACCTCCGGCAACCACCGAGGTGGCATCGGAGGACGTCGATCTCGATGGTGAGCCTGAGTACATCCTGCGCAATGACCGGGTGTTCGCGATCTTCGAGGCGATGGGCGGGCGCTGCGTCGGTGCCTGGCGTCTGGCGGCGAACGGCGACATCGTCCAGATGGTCGGAAACCCGCTTTCGCATCCGTCCTTCGAGACCGAGGAGGAAGGTGCCGGCAACCGCAATCCGGACGGCACGGTGCTGGCCCGCCGCACCTCGGCCTTCAAGGACTGGTTCGCCAATGGCAGCGGCGGCGGATCGAGTGCCTACGTGAACCAACTCTACACGCCGGTCGCGGCCACCAATGGCTGGGCCTTCACGTCGGGCGACGGGGCGATTTCAAAAACGATCACCCTGGCAAATGGAGCCGATGCCCTGGTCGCCGACTACGCGCTCACCGGCCCGGTCGACAAGCTCTTCGTCCGCTTCGGCCTGAGTCCCGACCTCGACGACCTGCTCGTCCGTGGACAGGAAGGGCTCTCGATCGGGAACGCGGGAGGTGGCGTCGAGGTGACGAACACCACGCCCGACCTGCTGAGCCGGTCGACCGTGGGACTCGATTCCAACGTCGCCTGGCAGTCGGCGGCGGTCGATGACGACGATGCGTTCGACACCGTGGCCATGCGCAACCAGTCGCAGGTCCAGCAGGTCGAAGTGGAGAGCCTGGCGACGAGCTTCACCGTTTCGCTCGCGCTCGATGTCGGAGTGCTCGACGGCGACCTCGACGGGCTGCCATACGACTGGGAGCAGGCGAACGGCCTCGATGACGGGGATGCCACCGGAGACAACGGTCCCGACGGCGATCCGGATGGCGACGGGGTGAGGAACTACGACGAGTGGCTGGTGGGCCTGAACCCGCAGATCAAGGATGCCGACCAGTTCCCGCGCCTCGGCATGACGCGTGACGGTGGTGGTCTCGACATCAGCTTCCCGAGTCTGCCCGACCGGGTCTATCAGCTTGAGTTCTCGAGCGATCTCAACGCGTGGGACGACTACGGTGCTCCGGTCTCGACCGAGGGTGCCGGTGGTCCCGGCACGGTGAACTTCGACGATGTCCCGATCGGCTCCGGCACTGGCTTCTACCGACTGCAGATCGCCGCGCCGTAGGAGTGGCGCTCTTGGAGCGCCATGACGGGGCGTGGCGGCTTTCCAGCCGCGGTGTTGGGGATGACTCCCCATGGGGCTGAGGCAAACACTCCCCTGCGGCCACCCGAAGAGCAATCGAGTGTGGCGAGCATGGTCACAGGCAGGCGGATCACCAGCACGCGGCTTGGAAGCCGCCACGCCCCGGCATGGCTCCTGCAAGGAGCCACTCCCCTGCATCATGTGCGGCTTGGAATGGCGGGAGGTGGTGCTGCCTTGGAGGCGAAGATGGTTTTCCAGTCGACCCGGGCGGTGAGAATCATGAGGATGCCCAGGGTGACCACGGCTCCGATGGCGATGGTGATCCCGGTGAGTCCGTCGAAGAAGAACGACGCGCTGAAGAGCACCATATAGGCGGTTTGGGCGGGCAGGGCGACGCGGAACAGTTTCCGTCCTCCGACGGCCCGGAGATAGCCGCTCACGAGGGCCACCGACACCAATGCGGCGATCAGGAAACTCGCGGCTGCCGGAAGCAGGTCGACCAGATAGGCGAAGAGGAGGTGGAAGGCGAAGAAGCCGGCCGAAACGAAAAACATGTGCATGGGGTGGAGCGGCACCCCGCGCAGCCCTCCGATGAGCAGGACGACGGTGACAAAGAACAGCAGCGATACCGGCGCGAAGAAGGCGATCCGTGCCGCCACCGGGCCGGCGTTGAGGAGCTTGGGCATCGACATGCCGATGTGGTGCGCGCCGATCACGTCGGGATAGCTCCAGTCGAGCCTCCAGCCGTCCGGGGTCTGCTGACGGTCGGTCGGAGAACCCGTGCCGACCGGAAAGTCGATCTCGCTGAAGTCGGTGGACATCGTCAGGTCGAATCCGGAGATCCTCGAGGCATCCGGAAATTCATAGCGCCAGTCGTCGGTGCCCCGGGTGAGATACGAGACATGCAGTGGCACGGTTTCTCCCGCCGGCACCTCGACGCTGCGGGTGATCACGCCGCTGCTGATGCCCGAGACCGTATCGGCGCTTTCTCCATCGACGCTGAGACTGAACTCGTGGAGTCCTTGCGCCGCAGCCGGCAGGGGAAAGTTGAGATACAGGGTCTGGGGAATGCGCGTTGGGTTGGTGAAGACGTAGTCGGCGGCGTAGCGAACCTGATAGGTCCGATGCTGGAGGAGGCCCCGCTTCTTGGGTTCAAAGCCGAGATCGACATGAACACTGCTTTCGGAGGGTTGCACGGCCGCCCGCCCGCCGACGGCGTTGGGGGTCAGGAAGAAGGCGGACGGATGCCGCTGGACCAGCGAGGGCCCCCAGACGTGGGAGACGTCATCCGTAGTCGATCGACCGAAGTCGTGGTTTCGCTTTCCGATGGCGGCTCCGAGGATGAACCAGGCGAGGGCGGTGCCCGCGAGGATGGCGGCGGTGGTGAGGAGGTGGAGCGGTTTCATGGATCAATGGAGGATGTTGTTGTGGGTGTAGAAGATGCGGGCGGCGGGTGTCTCGGCACGCAGGAGCTTCTTGCCGAGCAGGATGTCGGACGGCCGGGATGTGTCTTGAGTTGGCAGTCGGGTGAGGTTGCCGCTGACCTCGGCGCGATAGCCGGGCGGCAGTTTGAGCGTCCAGGTGAGTTCGTGGACGAACAACCGGCTGGTCGGCAATTCGGCGGCGATGACACCCTCCAGCGGATCGAGGGCCCCGACCCGGCTGGTGTAGGAAATTTCGAGGAGCGTGGGGGATTCGACGCCGGGCGGCGGCAAAGGGATTTCCAGAGTGCCGTCATCCCTCTGCACGGGGCTGACCGGCTGGTTGGCAACCGTGCAGGTGAGAAGTTTGGTCGCTTCCGGCAGACGCAGGGGAACGCGCATCGCGGTGCGGTGGTCGACTTTCAGCGATCCCCGCGTCAGCGACGCCCCGTCGGGCTCCATCTGTTGGATCCACTCGGTCGCGACCATCACGGCGTCGGCGGTCGCGGCGACCGGGAGCGGCTTCACCTGGATGGAGCTGCTGTGCTGGCCCTCGATCAGGAACCAGGGGTGCCCGCCCAGCACCTTGGCGAGTCGAGCGGGCAGGGTGGCCGGATCGAAGGGGCCGGTGAGGGTCTCCGCCGTGTAGGCGAGTTGATCCACGCCGGCGATGAGGAAGCGGGTGCGTGTCTTTTCCGCGTCGGGTGCGGCCGGAGCGGCGAGGGTCCAGTCGGGGTCGAGCGGGCGAAGAGGCATGCGGTAGTCGATGACGAGCTCCCGGTCGAGGATGTCGCGGCCCTTCCACTCGATCTCGAGCCAGCGGCTGCCGTCGGCATGCCGGCGATGGCCGTGCCCGACCAGATCGTCGCCTTCGACTTGGATCTCCCGGGCTTCATCGGGAAGCCGCAGCCTGGCCTTGATGCCGGAGCCATCGCTTGCCGAGGCGTGGGCGAAGATCCGGTAGTGAAGCTGGCCGTCGTGGCGCATGACCACGGCCTGGTGCTGCCACGACCAGTTGGAGGGTTCCGGGGGGAGCAGCGCGGCCTCGGCTTCGGCGGTGTCGATCAGGCGGACGACGACACGTGCTCCAGCAACGGGAAGGGGTAGTCGGGTAGGGCCGCCCAGCGTTTGTGACTGCCCGTTGATTTCGATGCGCAGCCCCCGCTCCACGGGAAGAGCCGGAATCTCCAGAACGGGCGCGGAACAAGGAGGCGTCTGGAAACCGTAGGTTTGCGGATCTTCTTCGATCGGTTGGAATCGAGCGCTGAGGGATTGAGAGCCCGGTTCGCGCAGGAGGAGGCACAACTGTCCCTCGTGGGCGATGACCCGGGTCTTCTCGGGCTCAACGGATTCGAGGGAAACCGAGCCGCCCAGAAGGGGAAGCAGGTGCCAGCCGCCGTCGAGGTGGTCGGCCCGGAAGTCGGCCGTGAGTGCGGGAATGCCGTCCTCGAAGCTCATGCGGTAACGGGCCGAGAGGAGTGCTGCGGGAATGGGTGGCTCCGCTTCGGGCACGGGCTCGCTTCGCGCTTCGGTGAGCAACCTGAGGAGCTCGGCGTAGGGCAGCCGGACTTCGGCATGGTCGAGGTCGGCTGGCTCGGCAGCGAAGGCGCCTGCCGAGATGAGCATGATCAGGAGAAGGTATCGTTTCATCGACCCGAGCTTCCCGGTCCTTCGTCAAGGCATGATGAAGGCGCGGTGAAGAGGCACGGCAATTTCGGGGAAGTTCCGATGGGGCCGGGGGGAGTGGCGCTCTTCGAGCGCCATGACGGGGCGTGGCGGCTTTCCAGCCGCGTTGTTGGGGATGACTCGCCATGGGGCTGAGGCAAACACTCCCGGCGGCCACCCGAAGAGCCATCGAGTGTGGCAAGCATGGTCACAGGCAGGCGGATCGCCCATCCGCGGCTGGAAAGCCGCCCGGCCCCGGCATGGCTCCTGCAAGGAGCCACTCCTGCCCGCGTATCCAAGTCCATGCGTTCCGCCCTGCTTGCGGCTTTTCTGATCGGCCAGTCCTTCGCCGCTCCGCGCCCGAACATCATCCTGATGATGGCCGATGACCTCGGTTGGGGAGATGTCGGGTTCAATGGAGGCAAGATCATCGAGACACCCGAACTGGACCGGATGGCGGAGAACGGACTCGTCTTCGATCGTTTCTACTCGGCGGCACCGGTGTGTTCGCCGACCCGGGGTTCGTGCCTGACGGGACGGCACCCGTTCCGCTACGGCGTGTTCTTCGCCAACACCGGACACCTGAAGGCAAGCGAGCGCACCTTGCCGGAGATGCTGGGCGAGCTGGGCTATGCCACCGGTCATTTCGGGAAATGGCACCTCGGGACGCTGCTGCCCGACTGGTCGGGCAAGGGCAAGGGCCGCAAGCCGGAGCAGAACCACATGACTCCGGCGATGGCGGGCTTCGACGAGTGGTTCTCGACCGAGTATTCGGTGGCGACCTGGGATCCCTACGACCCGAAGAACCAGCACGGCGGTGGCAAGTTCGACCCGCGCCGGCTGTTCTGGCACAACGGCGAGAACGTCACCGGACCTCTGGAAGGGGGAAGCGGACGCATCGTGATGGACCGGGCCATTCCCTTCATCGAGAAGGCGGCCGGGGAGGAGAAACCCTTCTTTGCCGCGATCTGGTTCCATGCGCCGCACAGTCCGGTGGTGGGTGGCCCGGAGTACCGCAAACGCTACGCGCAGCACCCGGAGGCGCATCAGCACTACTACGCCTGCGTGACCGAAATGGACGAGCAAGTCGGCCGGCTTCGGGCGAAGCTGCGCGAGCTCGGCGTCGAAAAGAACACGCTGCTCGCCTTCTGTTCGGACAACGGTCCCGCACGGCAGGGGGACAAGGAGCACGTCGGTTCGGCGGGTCCCTTCAAGGGCTTCAAGGTCAGCCTGTGGGAGGGCGGCATCCGGGTTCCCGGAGTGGTCGAGTGGCCGGGGCGGGTGAAACCGGGGCGCACCGACTTCGCCGTGGTGACCAGCGACTACCTGCCGACCATCGCGGAAATGGTGGGAGCCGAAACGGTGGAGTTGCTGGACGGTCGCTCGCTGCTGCCGGTCTTCGAGGGCGGGCTCACGGAGCGCAGGGAGCCCATCGGTTTTCAATCGCAGAACCAGCTGGCTTGGATCGAGGGCGATCTGAAGCTTGTGCGGGCCAAGGGCAGCAGGGGTTTTGAACTTCACGACCTGAAGGCGGACCCGGGTGAAGGGACCGACATCGCCGCGGACCGCCCGGAGGATCTCGCCCGGATGAAGGCGGCGCTGGAGAAATGGATGGCATCCTGCAAGGCCTCGAACGACGGCTGAAAGGCTGCGTTTCGGTGCTTACCGGCGGATTGCCCTCCGCATGGGCTGTGGAAGATCACGCGCCATAGGCTGTCCGGAGGTTTTGTGCTTTCCCCGACGGGAAGGCCGCGGAAGGGTCGGCTTGAAGGAATGGCCGCGCGGGTGCTGCAGACAGCACCGATGCAGGAACTCCGAACCAGTGTTCATGAAATTTCCCAAGATCATCCAGGGGGGCATGGGTGCCGGCGTTTCGGACTGGAGGTTGGCGAGAGCGGTGGCGACTGCCGGGCAACTCGGGGTGGTCTCCGGTACCGCGCTGGACCTGATCCTGACGCGGCGGTTGCAGGAAGGTGATCCGCAGGGTCACGTGCGCCGTGCCCTGGCGGCCTTTCCCGAACCGGGAATCGTCGGCCGGATTCTCGACCGGTGGTTTGTCGAGGACGGGAAGGACGAGGCCGTGCCCTATGCCGGCAAGCCGTTGGTCGGCGAGGCACCCGGAGCCCGTTTGGAGGAGTTGCTGGTGGTGGCGAACTTTGTCGAGGTCTGGCTGGCGAAGGAAGGACATCCGGGGATGGTCGGCATCAACTACCTGCACAAGATCCAGACGCCGACCTTGCCGTCGCTTTTCGGAGCGATGCTCGCGGGCGTCAATGTGGTGCTGGTCGGTGCGGGCATCCCTTTGGAAATCCCATCGATTCTCGATGGACTTGCGGCGGGTGAGCCGGTGGAGATGGCGCTCCAGGTCACGGGGGCCACCCGGGAACACAAGCTGCGCTTCGATCCGGCGCGGATGTTTCCGGACGGGGCACCGGAACTCAAGCGGCCGGCATTCTTTCCGATCGTGTCGTCGGTCGCGCTGGCCACGGTACTGGTCCGGAAAGCCGGGGGAGGAGTCGACGGGCTGGTGATCGAGGATCCCACGGCCGGTGGTCACAACGCCCCGCCACGCGGCGCGCTGAAACTCGATGACCACGGCGAGCCGGTTTACGGGACCCGCGACGCGGTCGACCCGGCCGCCATCGCTGCTCTTGGGCTGCCCTTCTGGCTGGCGGGTTCGAACGGCAGTCCGGAGAAACTCCGCGAGGCTCCCGGCGTCGGGGCGGCGGGCGTCCAGGTCGGCACCGTGTTTGCCTTCTGTGAGGAGTCGGGACTTCGTGAGGACCTCAAACAGGCTGCGATCCAAGCCGTGATTTCGGGAGACGTGACGGTGTTCCGCGATCCGGTGGCCTCGCCGACCGGCTTTCCCTTCCAGGTGCTGGCGCTGCCGGAGACGCTGTCGAAGGAGGAGGTTTATCAGTGCCGGGAACGTCAATGTGACCTGGGTTACCTGCGTGAAGCCTACGAGCGTGAGGACGGCACGGTCGGCTGGCGCTGTCCGGCGGAGGATCCGGCGACATTCGTCGAGGCCGGAGGCACGCTTGAGCAAACCGAGGGCCGCAAGTGCCTGTGCAACAGCCTGATGGCCAACCTCGGGCTCGGACAGTGGCGGGAGGGCAAGGTCGAGCCGCCGCTCCTGACCTGCGGCAAGGATCTGTCGGGAGTGCGCCGGATTCTTGCTCCCGGGCGGACAAGCTACACGGCGCGCGAGGTGCTGGAGTTTCTCCTTGGCGAGCCGGTGCCGGATCTGGCGTGAGGCGGGTGCCGTCGCCGGTGCCGGGCAACGGATCTTCAACAAGCCCGATTGTCAGACGTCGATCACCCCGGACGGCTCCTTGAGCTTCTTGCTCAGTTTTCTGAATCTGAGGGAGAGAAAAAGCAGAATCAGCGAGAAGAGAATCGCCCCGATGGCAAGCAGACGAATGACAAACAGACCGTAGAAGATCGGGGCCACGATCAGGAGTATGCCGAAGACCACGGCCAGGATGCCGGTGAGCAGGCTGCCGGTGCCTTCGCGGGATTCGCGTCGAGCCCGGACATTGCGGACGATCTCGAAGATCCCGCTCAGGATGACAATGGGTCCGACGACGAAGAAGACCGTCTTCATGGCCAGCGAGGCGACGAGGTCGGGCTTCAGGACGAAGAAGAGACCGAGTGAAACCATGATCGCACCCCGCGTGAGGGACCACAGCCGTGACTCGGCACGCCCCATGACCGCGGCGACGATGGCGAGGCCCCCGTCGATGAGAATCAAGAGCCCGACAAGCTGGGCGAAGAACACGGCGGTCTGTCCCGGATTGAGCAGGACGAAGATTCCGGCTCCGAGGATGAGGAGCCCGCGGATGAGAAAGTACCACCAGACGCTGCCGACGGCACTCGAGGCGGTGAGACGGTCCGGACCAAGCTTCTCGGATTTCATGTCGACAGGCTGACGGCGAATCCTCCCCAGGTCGATCGCGGAGAATGGAGGGTGGTCCGAAGTCGATTGCCTGCCGGGAGCACCGGTCCGGCAGCGGTAGCCACGGACCGGAATCAAACTCCGGGCTGCGGCAGCGGTTCGCCTGTTTGCTTCAGCGTCCCCTCGGTGACCCCGAGCTTCTCCAGGGCCGTGACGCGGTCGAGGAGGTCGGCTGGGGCGAGGCGGCCGTCGAGCATCGCCTGGTAAGCCTCGATCGTGTGGGTGGCGGCTTCGCGGTCCTCGTCGAGCAGCTCGATCCGGTAGTGGCCGAGGCCGGTCCGCCGGAGGGCCTCGAAGAAGCGGGCCCCGGTCTGGGCGCGGCCGTTGAAAAGAGTGTTGCGGCAGCCGACGTCGGCCTGGAGGCGGTGGAGCTGGCCGACCCGGTCGCGGAGGTGGACGACATGTTTCTCGCACGGGCGCCCGCAGTCCTTGTAGGTCGTGCCCTCGCTCATGAAGGTGCAGAAGACGCAGTGCTCCATGTGAAACATCGGCATGTGCTGGTGCAGGGTCAGCTCGAACCAGTCGGGCGGGGCCTGGGCCAGCAAGTCGAGCACCTGGCCGATGTTGAGGTCGTAGGAAATGGTCAGGCGGTCGAGTCGGGCGGATTCCTTGAGCAGCTTCGCGGTGATCGGATTGGCGACGTTGAGCGAGAAGTCGGCGGTCTTGACCAGGTCGCTACGGTCTTTGTAGTAGTCGAGGGCGGCGAGGTTGCGGAGCAGGAGGCCGTCGGGACCGGCCTTTTCGATAAGCTTGAGGTAGCCGGTCTCGCCGGGTTTCAGGATCCTCGGGGTCGCCAAATGGATTTGGGACTTGGGACTTGGAACTTGGAACTTCAGGCCAACGGCCTGCTTGTAGCGGCGCGGATCCTCGAAGTCGCAGTAAATGGTGGGGACAGCGGCTTCGAGGGCGGCCTCGACCTGGGGGAGGGTGCGGCAGAGGACGGACAAGCGCGGAGCGGGGAGCGTGGAGGGCGGAGTGGGAGAGGGGAGGAGGTTGTGGTGGGTGATTGAAGAGCGAGCTGAAGCTCGCGGTCCGTCCGGGGAGGGTTCGTTGAGTTGGGCAACGAGGGCGCGGCGGAGGCGGTTGAGGTCGGACAAGGGCAGGTGGCAGTCTCCGTCGAGTTGGTTGTCGAGGGAGGCGAGGTCGTAGGGGGTGTCGCCGAGGCGTCCGAGCTGTTTTTGGAGAACTTCGGTGGTGAGGGAGTGTTTCTGGGCTGCTTGGAGTGGTGTGGGACTCGCGACGGTGGTGGGTTCATGACCGGGACGGTCATGCCACAGGCAGGTGAGCGTGAGGGGCTCGCCGGGGGAGCCCTCGACGGTGAGATGGAGGGGCGTCTTCTTCTCGGGGAGTTTGGCGTTCTGCCAGAACTTGCGGATCTCGGACTCGAGGGCGGGGTCGGAGGTCTTGTAGAGGGTGACGCCGGGGCGGATGCGGTCGAAGTTGATGCCGCTGTAGGTGCGGTGGAAGATGATGCGGTCGTTCTCGATCTTCCAGATGCGCGCGCCCTGCTCGAGGTCGCGGTTCTCGCCGGCGTCGAACACCACGCCGTCGCCCGGCTTCAAGGGCGGGCTCTGGCCGGAGGGCGGGGTGTCGAGGCGGATCCAGCCGTTCTGCGCCTCGGTGATGGTGCCGAGGAAAGGTCCACGCTTTTTGCCGAAGCGCCCGTGGGTCAGGTAGGGATGATTCGTTCCCGCCAGCCAGCCGGAGGAGAGACCGCGGGAAAAGGTCATCTCGAGCGCGTAGCGATCGGCGTCGGTGATGGGGGAGCCGGCTTCGCCGGAGTGCCGGGTGCCGAGTGAGAAGTGAGAAGTGCAAGATTGGTGCGCTTCGCGCAGGGTGGTTGAAGCGGGTTTCAAACCCGCTCTCTCCATGCAGGCGTCGAGGGCCTTGCGGTAGACGCGGGTGACGGCGGCGACGTATTCGGGGGACTTGAGGCGGCCTTCGATCTTGAAGGATTTGACCCCGGCGCGAACGAGGTCGGGGATGAGGTCGGCGGCGGCAAGGTCCTGGGGGCTGAGCAGGTAGCGGACCTCGTCCATCGGTTGGGTTTCGCCATCGACGACCAACTCGTAGGGCATGCGGCAGGCTTGGGCGCACTCGCCGCGGTTGGCCGAGCGCTGCCCGAGCGACTCGCTGGTCAGGCACTGTCCGGAGTAGGCGACGCAGAGGGCGCCATGGACGAAGACTTCCAGCGGGGTGTGTTCGTTTTTCCCGAAGCGCTCGATCTCCTTCACCGAGAGTTCGCGGGCGAGAACGGCGCGCTCCATGGGGAAGAGGGACTCGACGAAACGCAGGCCCTCGGGCGAGGTGATGGTCATCTGGGTCGAGGCGTGGACTTCGACCCCGGGAGCGATTTCGCGGGCCATCCTGGCGAGACCGATATCCTGGATGATCAGGGCGTCGACGCCTGTCTCGGCGACGCGGCGGAGCTGGGCTTCGGCGGCCTCGAGTTCGCCGGTGAAGATGAGGGTGTTCATCGTCACGAAGCCCTTCACGCCGTGGCGGTGGAGGAAGGCCATCAGCTCCGGAAGATCCTCGTTGGTGAAATTGTCGGCCCGCAGGCGGGCGTTGAAGGCCGGAAGCCCGAAGTAGATGGCATCCGCCCCGGCAGCGACCGCGGCGCGGGCGCAGTCCCAGTTTCCGGCGGGGCTGAGGAGTTCGGGTGTCATCGGCTGGGGGAGGAAACCACGCGCGCCGGGGAAATCACGGAAGAAATCGACGCGAAGCTTCCGGCCTTGCGCAACTTTCCCGGTGACCCTGGGTTCCTCCTCCTCGTAGTCTCCCGAGAAATCATGCTCCCACGTGCCAAGAACGACTGGACCCTTGAGGAAGCCGCCCACCTGGTGAGGCGGGCGGGATTCGGGGCCTCCCCGTCCGAAATCCGGGAAATCCACGAGTTGGGCCGGGAGGCGGCGGTGGACAGCCTCCTGGAGCCCGACGAGTCCCTCGCCGACGTCGAGCTGCCCGAGTGGGCGGAGCCGGAGCGGGTCGCCGAGGAGCGCCGCGAGATCGCCGCCAAAATGCGGGAGTCCCGCCTGGAGCAGCGCGACATGACGCCCGAGGAGCGCCTGGAAGCGCGGCAGAAGATGCAGCGGGAGATCCGCCGCGAGCAGCAGCAGAACCTGGTGAGCGCCGGTGGCTGGTGGTTCGAGAGGATGATGCGGTCGCGCGCGCCGCTGCGGGAGAAGATGGTCATCTTCCTTCACGACCATTTCGCCACTTCGGCGCAGAAGGTCCGGCAGCCGGTGCTGATGCTGCAGCAGAACCAGCTGTTCCGCGAACATGCCTTCGGCGACTTCCGGGCGCTGACCCATGCGATCGCGACGGACCCGGCGATGATGCTCTACCTCGACACCCAGACTTCGAAGAAGGGCAAGCCGAACGAGAATTTTGCGCGCGAGGTGATGGAGCTCTTCACCCTGGGCCAGGGCAACTACACCGAGCAGGACATCAAGGAAGCGGCCCGGGCGTTCACGGGATATCAGGTGAATCGCCTGACCGGGGCGGTGGACCACAACAAGCGCCAGTGGGACGATGGCACCAAGACGGTGCTCGGGAAGACCGGGAAGTTCGACGGCCCGCAGGTCATTGATCTCATTTTCGAGCAGGATGCGGCGGCCGCCTACCTGCCGTCGAAGCTGTGGCAGTTCTTCGTCGAAGACGAGGCCCCGAATGCCGTGGTCAGGGACCTTGCGGCCACGTTCAAGGCGGGCGGTTTCCAGCTGAAGCCGGTGCTTCGGGAGATTTTCCTGTCGCGCGCCTTCTACGACGGCACGGTGATCCGGAACCAGATCAAGAGCCCGGTGCAGTTCATGGTGCAGATGTGCCGTGAACTCGAGATCGACGACCTGCCGCGCGGCTTCGTGCTGATCGCGCAGGGAGAGCTCGGTCAGCAGCTTTTCTACCCGCCGAACGTCGCGGGCTGGGACTGGGGCCGGGCATGGATCAATACCAACACGCTGCTCAGCCGCTACAACACGGCGGGAGTGGTGACCCAGGGAGCGGTCAATGCTGACGGGGTCGAGGACGAGGGCGACTCGATGATGGAGATGGCCGCGGCCGGTGGGCGGCCGGGCCAGCAGATGCTTGCGCGGATGGTCAAGCGCTCGATGGACCGCTGGGACGGCCCGGACTACGAGTCGATCGCGCCGAGGGAGCTGCGCAAGGATCCGGAGAAGCTGGTGGCATCGCTGATGGACCGGCTGTTCCAGGCGGATCTCGGCAGCAAGCAGAAGGCGGCCTTCGTCGACTATGCGAGGTCGAAGCAGGGCGTGGTCTTCACCAACCACGAGGTGGCGGAGTTGTGCCACCTGATGATGAGCACTCCGCACTACCAGCTCTGTTGAAGTTCCCCGCCGTCGCCCTGCGGGCTCTGGCGGGCAAGCAAGTTCCAAGTAACAAGTAACAAGTTCCAATTTAGAGGAAGATATGAAAACGAGACGGGAGTTCTTGCGGTCGACGATGCTGGGGGCATCGTCGGTCTGGACGGTGCCGGCATTTGTCGAGCGAACCTTTGGTGACCTGCACCTGGGCGCGCGGGACCTGGCGACCCAGGCGGTGACGGGAAAGGACGACACGATCATGATCGTGCTCCAGCTGGCCGGCGGCAATGACGGCTTGAATACGGTCGTTCCCTTCGAGGACGACGCCTACCACAAGGCGCGTCCGCAGCTGGCGAAGGATGCGAAGGATCTGATCCGGCTCGACGACGGGATCGGACTGAATGCGTCGATGCCCTACCTTGGCGAGATGTATCGGGAGGGGGACCTGGCGGTGGTCCAGGGCGTCGGCTACCCCAATCCAAACCGCTCGCACTTCGTCTCCACCTCGGTGTGGGAGACCGGCGACACACTGGCCCGGGCGAATACCGGCTGGCTGGGTCGCTACTTCGACAACGCCTGCCAGGGGGCGGATCCGACGGTGGGCATTTCGCTGAAGAAGACGCATCCCGAGGCCTTCGGTGCGATGAAGAATCCCGGCGTCTCGCTTTCCTCACCCGAGCTCTACCGCTGGATCCACGGCGGCGGGGAGAAGGCGGAAGCGGAGCAGTTCTTCAATTCGCTCAATGCGCCCGACGATCCGGTGGACGGCGCCTCGATCGCCGAGTCGCCGGGGACGAAGACGGGGGGCATTGTCGGTGAGACGAACCTCGATTTCCTCGAGCGGGTGGCGATGGACGCGCGGGTTTCCTCGAAGAAAATCCTCGAACTGGCCGCGAAGCATCGCTCGACGGTGAGTTACCCGGGCACGCCGGTGGCGCGCAGCCTGAACATGGTCTCGCGGATGATCGCCGGCAGGATGTCGACGCGCGTCTATTACGTGAGCCATGGCGGCTTCGACACCCACAACGGCCAGACCAACTCGCATGACCGCCTGCTCGGGCAGCTCGACGACGCGCTGAAGGCGTTCTTCGAGGACCTCAAGACGCAGGGCAACGCGGACCGGGTGACGGTGATGACCTTTTCGGAGTTCGGGCGGCGGGTTTCGGAGAACGCCAGCCGCGGAACCGACCACGGCAAGGCGTCGTGCCTGTTCGTGGCCGGAGCACCGGTGAAGGGCGGTCTCTACGGCCGCTACCCGAGCCTCACGGATCTCGACAAGGGCGACCTCAAGCACACGGTCGACTTCCGTCAGGTGTACTCGACCATGCTCGAGCAATGGCTGCGCACGAAGTCGGCGCCGATCCTCGGAAAGAACTACGGAACGCTCGGGTTCATGGGTTGAGGGAGGTCCGTCCTTGGCATGGCAGCCGATTGGGGAAAGCCTGCGCGGGTGACGCCGGAGCAGGACGAGAAACGGAAGCGGGGGCTCGCACTTTTTGACTTCGACGGGACCCTGATCCCGTGGGACACGCAGGTGATTTTCGCGGATCACGTGCTGCGCCAGGAACCGGTCCGTCGTCTCTACCTCACTTTGTTCGCCGCTTTCGGGCCCTTCTACCGGGTGCTCGGCGACGAGGGGATGAAGCGGGTCTTCCTGAGTTACCTGTGGCGTGCCGAAAGGGGAAGGATCGAAGAGTGGGCGAAGGAATTCGTGGAAAAGCGGCTGCTGCCGATCTGCCATCCCGCGGTGATCGAGCGGCTCGAGCAGCACCAGGCGGCGGGCCACCTGACCGTCCTTGCCTCGGCCAGCCCGGACCTCTACGTGACCGAGGTGGGTCGGGCCCTCGGCTTCGACGTGGCCCTCGGCACCGAGGTCGAGTTCGGGCAGGTGATGCCGCTTTTCCCGGACCTGAGGAATCACAAGGGCGAGGAGAAAGTACGACGTTTGTCGGAGATGCTGGGAGTGCCGGGAAGGTCGGGCTGGGAGGGTAGCCATGGCTACACCGACAGCACCGCCGACCTGCCGATGATGATGGCCTGCCGCAAGGGGACCGTGGTCAATCCCTCGGAGCGGCTCTCCCGGATCGCCGCGGAAAAGGGGTGGGAGGTGATCCGGCCCGGGACGCCTTGGCGGGGTCGGTTTGACAAGATCCGGCGTATCCTGCGTTTCGCTGCCGGAATCTGACCATGCGCTTCCGGGCTGGCCTCCGGTCTGCTTGGTTCCAGCCGTGAATCCGAGCGTGCTGCTTTCGCTGATGGCGACCGTCCTGGTGACGGCCGAGGGCAATGATGGAGATTGGTGCAAGGCGATCCCGTGGGATATCGGGACCGTGCCGACGGATGCCGAGTCGCCGTGGCTGCAGTCGCTGCGGTTCGGCGGCTACATCCACCTGCAGTCCGCCGCGGTGAATGGACGAGCCGGCGGCCGGGACTTTTCCTATGGCCGGGGCCTTGATGTGCGGCGCTCACGGCTCACCATGAAGGGCAAGGCCCTCAACGCCCTTTCGTGGAGTGTGCACGCCAACATGAGCGAGGATGATGGGCGCACCGGCGGCGGCGTGGAGTTCGACTACTTCGGGCTGTTCACCGCGTATGCGACGCTGGATCTGAACGCGTTGCTCCCCGACAACCCGCTCGACACTTTTTCCGTGAGCTACGGCAAGCGCAAGCTGACCGAGCTGAACGAGGAGGACGAGACCTCGATCAACAGCATCCTGACCGTCGAGCGGTCCTCACTTTCAAGTTTCGTCGTGCCCTTCCGTGCGGCGACCGGGACGACCGGTGCGTGGATGACGATGGGCCGGGGTCGTGATGAAGTGACGCTCGGGGTGTTCTCCACCGACACGACTCCCGAGTTCGGAACGTGGGACGACGGCACACTTCTGATCGGCTCGTGGGAGCACGACTTCTCGACGGCCCTGGGTCTGGAGGAAGCGCTTCTGTCGATCGGCGGCGGGATTCAGGACGTCAAGGCGGGCGATGAAGTGTATTCGCCGTGGGAGTGGGTGTTCACCCCTTGGTTCCGCATCACCGAAGGTCGTTGGCAGTGGCATTTCAGTGCGGCCGTCGGCGAACTCGAGGGTCCGGCAGCCACCACGGGCGGGTCGTTTTACGGGGCGTGTCTGATGCCGGTTTACTGGCTGGTGGAGGACCGTCTTCAACTGGTCTTCCGCTACGAGTTCATGAACTCGGATGCGCCGTTCGGCGTCCAACTGCGCTCGCGCTACGCCCGGGAGGCGGGTCGGCCGCAGAACGAGGCGATTCCCTCGCTGGCAACGGGTCGGGGAGACTTCCATCAGGCTGCCTACACCGGCCTGGTGTGGTGGGTGTGCCCGAAGCACCTGAGCGTCCTGGGTGGCGTCGAGTGGGAGCAGCTGACCTCGCGTTCCACCAACGTGTATCGCGGCACCACCCTGTGGCTTTCGACGCGGGTGATTTTCTGAGGGGTTTCAGAAAAGCGAGGGGGGCTCGGCAACCGAGGCCGGGATGTTCCGGGGGCGGGCCACAAGCGAGTCGAGCGCCGTGACTTCATCGAGCGTCGGGACGACGTGGCCCTCGAGGATCGCGCGGAGGCGTTCGGCGTGCCATTCGGGGCTGCCGCCGTCCTTCCGGGAAAGGAGCAGGGCCACCTCGCTGAGGCGACCGCTCGGCGCGAGCTGCTTGCGGGCGCGACGCAGCCATTGGGCGAGGTGGCGGCGTTCGGGAGGAGGCATGCGGTTACTTTAGAAAACCAAAGGGGTTTTGGCAAGGGGTGCGAACGGAGGTCAGACGCTCCTGTCTGACCCGCACCACCCGAGAGTTCCATATGTCAGACAGGAGCGTCTGACCTCCTCACTTGACCTCGGCCACCGCCATCGCGGCGATGCCTTCACGGCGGCCGATGGCGCCGAGCAACTCGTTGGTGGTCGCCTTGATGCCGACCCGTTCCGGCGCGATGCCAAGGGCGGCTCCGATCTTCGCCTGCATCGCTTCGCGGTGGGGAAGCACCTTGGGGGCTTCGGCGATGAGGGTGGCATCGACGTTGATGATCTCGTGGCCCTTTTCGCGGATCAGCGCGGCCGCCTTCTCAAGGATCCTGAGCGATGAGATGTCCTTGCAGTCGGGATTGCCCGGCGGGAACCAGTGTCCAATGTCCGGCAGGCCAAGCGCGCCGAGCACGGCGTCGGCGATGGCGTGGGAAAGCACGTCGGCATCCGAGTGCCCGTCGAGTCCTTGGGTGTGCGGGATTTCCACCCCGCCGAGAATCAGCGGGCGGCCCTCTGCGAAGCGGTGGATGTCGTAGCCGAGACCGGTCATGGGATGGTGGATGGTGGATGGTGGGTGGTGGATGGTGGTTGGTTGGCGTGGTGGATGATGCTCTCTATCCTGACGAGGCGACGGGTTGGGGTGAGGCTGCCGATTTCATAATCGGCGCTCCGTCGCCTATCGACCATCACGGTTGCAGGCCGTTTACAGAATCTCTTCAATCGGGATTTTGCCATTGGTGGCGACGATGGACCAGGCGTCCTCCTTGTCGGAGGGGCCGAGGTCGACCTTGCCGCCGGCGGCTTCGACGAGGAGTTTGCCCGCCGCGATGTCCCACAGGGAAATACGGGACTCGACGTAGGAGTCGAGGCGCCCGGTGGCGATGTAGGCGAGGCCCAGCGCGGCGGAGCCCATCATGCGCATCTTGCGGGCGCGCACCGAGGCCTTGCGGAAGCGCTCGAGCCCGACACGAAGCGCCTCCTCGTCCTTGCCGCAGCCGATGAAGAGCACGCTCTCCTCGAGTTTGTCGCGGCTGCTGCAGCGGATCGGTTTCCCGTCGAGCATCGGCTCGCCGCCCTTCTCGACCGTCCAGGTCTCCCCGACGATCGGATCGTGGATGACGCCGAGGACCACCTCGTCATCGACCCGCAGGGCGATCGAGACGCAGAAGTGCGGGATGCCGTAGAAGAAGTTCACGGTGCCGTCGATGGGGTCGACGATCCACTGACGGTTCGACCCGGCGGTCCCGCCGATGCCTTCCTCGCCGTAGAAGGCGTCGCCCTCGCGGGCGCCGAGAAGGATGCCCTCGATGAGGTCCTGCGACTGGCGGTCGAGGGCGAGCTTGATGTCGTGGTGGTGGGCCTCGTCGACGTCGGCCGGGCGGCCGAAGTGTTCGCGAAGCAGCTTCCCGGCCTCGTGGGCGGCGTGGATGGTCAGTTCGAGATCGGTCACGGGGGGAGGCTGCGCCTCCAATGACGAATGACAAATGTTAAATGTCGAATGGAATGGTCGGCCGGGCGCCTCGGCATTGAGAATTCTGGGCGGAGGTGATCGAGCAAGGTGCCGATGAATTTTTCCGGTCCGGGGCGGCAAAGCGGGAGCTTTGCCTGGCATTCGCAAGGTGCAACCTTGCGCCACGGCTCAGGAGGCCGAGCTGGCGAGGCGCCAGTCGCGCCAGCGGAGGGTCATCGGTCCGGTCCACTGGACGGCGTAGCCGAAGAGGGCGCAGAACAGGACGGCACCCAGGGCCGCCTGCCACGGGTTGAGGGAATTGCGCAGCCAGTCGTCGAGACCAATGCCGAAGATGCCGCCGTAGAGGAGGATGACGTGGCCGACGTAGATCGGAAAGGTGTTGCGACCGATGGTCTGCAGCCATTCGGGGACGCCGGCGAACTGACGTTCGATCCAGATCAGGAGGCCGAGGATCACGAGGATCTCACCGAACCGACCGTGAAAAAGGGTGGGGAGGGTGCGGCCATCCGCGGCATGCCCGGTGACCTCCAGCCAAAGGTTGCCGAAGGAGTGGTCGAAGCTCCAGCCGAACAACGCGAGCCCGGTGCCGGCGGCGAGGAATGCTCCGGCCAAGCGGCGGCTGACCCTGCCGTAGGCCTGCAGGGCGATGCCGATGGCTCCGCCGTAGAGGGTGAAACCGAGCCAGGGCGAGATCGGAAACGGGCCGACGGGGCCGTGGATGGCGTTCTGGATCGCGAGGGGGGCGTTGGCAGGGAGGAATCCGTCGTGGTTGGCCAGCAGGATCGAAGCCGCGAAGATCGAGAATCCGCCTGCGGCAAAGAGCAGCGCGAGGGCCTTTCTTCCGAGGCGTCCTGCCAGGCCATACAGCGCGAGGATGACCAGCAGCCCGGTGGCGATGCACTGGAGGACGTGAAAGGCACCCATGCGCAGGGTGGGTCCGGACTCGAGGACCTTGGGCAGATACATCAGGTTGATCTGCAGCAGGTATCCCCAGAAAAGGAGTTCACCGACCCGGCGCAGTCCCCGGCGGACGCGGCGCTTCCGCCAGAATCCCGGCTCGCTGGAACCTTGAAGCAGGAAGGCGAAGATCAGCCCGGTGACCGTGAAAAACATGGGTGCCGCCAGTCCGCGAAGGTGCTGCCAGATCGCAAAGAAGGTGCCATCGCCGTGACGCCACTCGTCGGCCAGGGTGATGTCGACAAAGTGCCCCTCGAGCATCAGCAGGATGGCCACGGCCCGGGCCAGGTCGATGAAGCCGAGGCGCGGGCGCTTGGCGGTTGGGGCGTGCTTCAGCATGGGCGGCGTGGACGCTTGGGGTTGGGCCGGCAATTGACCAGCGCGAAAAAGGGCGGGCGATTCAGCTTTTCCGGCCGGCCGCGAGCAATTCGATCTCCTTCACCACGTGGCGGGCGAGGTGGTGCTTCTCGTCTTCGGGAAGGGCGACGGTGTGTTCGGGGAAGACCAGGAGAAGTTCGTTGCGGTCCGAGTCGAAGCCGATGTCCGGCTTCGAGACATCGTTGGCGACGATGAGATCGCAGCGCTTGCGCCCGAGTTTGTCGCGGGCGTTGGCCTCGAGGTTCTCGGTTTCGGCGGCGAAGCCGACCAGGATCCCGTCGAAGCCCATTTTATCCCGTGCCTCGCCGAGGATGTCGGGGGTGCGCACGAGCTCGAGGGTCAGCGTTTCGCCTGCCTTCTTGATTTTCTGCCCGGCCACGGTCGCGGGACGGTAGTCGGCCACGGCCGCGGCGAACACGGCCGCCTCCATGCGGGGAAGATGGCGGGCGACCGCCTGGTGCATCTCATCGGCCGTTTCGATCGGCAGGAAATCGACGCCGGGAGGGACGTCGAGTTGGCTCGGTCCCGAAACCAGCAGAACCTGGTGGCCGGCATCGGCGAAGGCCTGTGCGAGGGCATAGCCCATCTTGCCGGACGAACGGTTGGTCAGGTAGCGGACCGGGTCGAGCGGCTCGCGCGTGGGGCCGGCGGTGATGAGGACTTTCAAGACGGAAGGGTCAGGGTTCCTCGGGTGCGTCTTCTTCTTCCTCGGTCTTCGGAGCTTTCAGCTCTTCGAGTTGCTTTTTCGCTTCGGTCAGCAGCTCGGGTGTCAGCCGGGGTGAGAGCTCGCCGAGCAGGGACTTGGCATTCTCGTCTCCCCGCTCCACGGCGATCGTGGCGAGGGCCCACGCCTTGGCGAGGTCGGGCTCGGTGCCGAGACCGAGGGCGTGCATCCGGGCCAGGGCGGTGGTGGCCTCGGCATGCCCCTGGTTCGCGGCGAGGCTGTAGAGTTCGCCGGCACTGCCGTAGTTGAGCGCAACTCCGGCACCCCGTTCGTAGAGGGTGGCGAGGTTGTTCTGCGCGGCGGCCATGCCGGCCTTCGCCGCACGCGTGAACCACGCGACCGCGGCCGGCCCGTCGGCTGCGCCAAGATTTCCCGACACGTAGAGCAGTCCGAGCTCGTTTTGGGCGGTCGCCAGGCCTCCATCGGCGGCCGCGACCAGATGGCGGTAAGCCGTGAGCAGGTCGGGGTTTTCTCCGGCCGACGCGAGGTTGGCGAGTTCGAGGTGGGCCTGGGCGTTTCCGAGTTCGGCGGACTTCTCGAGCCAGCGGGTGGCGGCGGCCTTGTCCTCCTCCACCCCGCGGCCGTTGTAGAGCATGCCGGCGACCCGCAGCATGCAGTCCTGCTGCTCGGCGTCGGCCCCCTTCAGGTAGGCGAGGTAAGCGGCCTTGTCGTCTTCCTTGACGGTCTCCTCGAAGTCGCCGATCGCGAGCCATGCCGCCGGCTGGTCGGTCTCGATGGCCTTGGCCAGCCATTCGCGGCCCTTGGCCTCATCCCGGAGTGCCTCGTCGCCGTTCAGGAGGCGGGAGCCGAGCGGGAGGTAGGCGGCCTTCTCGCCGAGGTCGGCGGCTTTCTGATAGAGTTCGAGGGCCTTGGCGGCATCCGCCTTTTCAGCGAAACCGAAGTTGCCGCTGTAGAGCCGGGCGAGCAGGAGAAGGGCGGTGGTGTCGCCCGCTTCGCTGGCGCTGGTCCACCACTTGGCGGCCTTCTCGAAGTCGGCCTTGCCCTCGGGGAGGCCGCGCAACCACGCCTCGCCGAGGATCCGGCCCGCCGTGCCCGGATCGGTTTCGGAGGCGGCTTCGAGCACCTTGCGGCCGGTTTCGCGCTCGGCCTTGTCCTTGGAGTTGAGGAGGATCAGTGCCCGGCGATAGGTGGCCTCCTGATGATCCTTCGCGGCCGCCTTGCGGTAGAAATCGAGGGCCTCTTCCCGCGAAGCGAGGATGCCTTGTCCGGTTTCGGCCGCATAGCCGAGGAGGAACAACGCGTCGGCGTCTCCCTCTTCCGCCAGCGGGCGGGCGGCTTCGACCGCGTCGCGATGACGGCCCTGATTGAAGAGTGCCAGCGCTTCCTTGGCGGGACCGTCGCCGGCATCGGGTGAAAGTGCCGGAGTTTCGGGAACGATCGGGTCCTGGGCGACGACGGGAAGAGCGAGGGCGAGGAGCAGGGCAAGGGCTTTCACGGGAGGCGCAGTTTGGAGGGAAATCCTCCGGTTGGAAGGGCGAAGTGGACGCCCCTGCGCCTGATCAACCCGTGGTCCGGAGGCCGGAGGAGATGGCGTTGATCGAGAGCAGGAGTCGTGGGAAAAGCTCGTCGGCCTGCCTTTCCTCGCCGGCGGCGAGCAGGCCGCGCCATTCGGCCAGGAGGGCGATCTGCTGACGGTGGAGGACTTGCAGCGGCTCCTCGCGGATGTCGAGCGTCTTGGCCATGCGGGGGCGCCGCTTCTGCATGTCGCCATCGAAGAGCTCGGCGAGGTATTCGCGCGTGCGGTGGAATTCGGTGGTGATGCGGTCCATGAAGCGCTTGCGCAGGTCCTCGTCGGCAACCAGCGCGGCATACTCGCCCATCAGCTCGAGATTGGCGGAGGCGAGGTTGGTTTCGACGTTGGTCAGGATGTAGGAGATGAACGGCGACTCGGGAACGGCGGCCTTGAGCCGGGCGAACTCGTCCGGATTCTCGTCCTTCAGGGTCTGGAGGGCGGTGCCGACGCCGTACCAGCCCGGCAGGTAGAAGCGGGCCTGGGTCCACGAGAAGACCCAGGGGATGGCGCGGAGGTCGGAGATGGAATGGCCCTTCTTGCCGGTGCGGCGGGCGGGGCGCGACCCGATGCGGGAGTTTTCGAGCGCATCGATGGGCGTGACCTGACGGTAGAAGTCGATGAAACCCTCGGCGTGGAGCAGGTCCCGGTAGGCCTTCTGGCTGGCCTTCGAGAGGGCGGGAAACAGTTCGTCGGCGGGGTCGTCCTTGGTCTTCGGCTGGCGGTGATCGGCCGTCGTGCAGGCGGCCCCGGCGAGCAGCAGTTCGAGGTGGTAGGTGGCGTTGGCGAGGTTGGCGTACTTCTGGGCGATGGTTTCGCCCTGCTCGGTCATGCGGAAGCCGCCGGCCAGCGAGCCATGCGGCAGGGCGGCCATGAACCAGTGGGTCGGGCCGGCGCCTCTGGAGATGGTGCCGCCCCGGCCGTGGAAGAAACGAAGCGGCACCCCGTGTTTGCGGCCCACTTCGGTGAGCTCTTCCTGGGCGCGATGCAGCGACCATGCGGCGGTGAGGATGCCGCAGTCCTTGTTCGAGTCGGAGTAGCCGAGCATGACCTGCTGGCCGTCGGCCTCGCGGCGACGGACGACGGGATGCTCGAGGAAGGCCGAAAGGATTCCCGGCGCGCGCTCGAGGTCGTCCATGGTTTCGAACAAGGGAACCACCTCCAGGGGGCAGGTCAGGCCGCCGTTCTTCTCGATGGTCAGCCCGGCCTCGCGGGCCAGCAGATAGACGCCGAGCAGGTCGGAGAGCTGGCGAGTCATCGAGACGATCAGCGCGCCGAGGCCCCGGTTGTCGTGTTCCTGGCGATGAGCGACGAGGACCCGGTAGGCGTCGAGCACGAGATCGGCCTGCTCGCCCGCCCTGGCGGAGTCGTGAAGAAAGGGCCGCGGCGACTCGAGCTCGCGGGTGAGGAAGTCGACGCGCTTTTCCTCGGGCCACGTCGCGTAGTTTTCCCCGTCCTCGATTCCGGCGGCGGTGAGAAGTTGCGAGATCGCCTGGTCGTGGAACTCGGAGTTCTGGCGGACGTCGAGTGTGGCGAGGTGGAAGCCGAAGATCTCCAGCTTGTGGCGCAGCGGACGGAGATACTGTTCCTCGATGAGCGTGCAGCCGGTGCCGCGGATGGTCTTCGAGAGCAGGTCGAGGTCGGCGAGCAGCGAGGCCGGACCGGGGTATCCCGGATGACCGTCGATCTGGCGCTGGATGCGGGCGGCCATCAGCGCCACCAGATGACGCCACGGTTCCTCGTTGAAACGGGTGTGCAGCTCGTTGGCGGTCGTTTCGTCACCGAGGGTGAATGCCAGCTCGTCGATGCGTGTTTCGAGTTCGTCGGGGACCTCGTTGAGGTGGCGCGACAGGGTGAGCTGGGTGGCCAGCTGGGTCAGCTCGCGGTGCAGCAGCTGGAAGGCGCCGGTGCGCAGCATGCCGAGCGCCTTGCGGGTGACCTCCGGGGTGACCAGCGGGTGGCCGTCGCGGTCGCCACCGATCCAGGTGCCGAAGGAGAGGTTGGGCACGTTGCCGGCCGAGCGCAGCAACGACAACGGGAAGCCGGCATCGCGCCAGGCTTCGGTGAAGTGGAGGTCGAGCCGATCAAGCGCGGACGGGAACAGGTCGCGGAGGTAGTGGATCGCGTCGCGCAGCTCGCGGAACACATCCGGTCGCACCAGGTGGATCTCACCGGTGCGCCACAGGGTTTCCAGCGAGGTGACGATCTTTTCGCGCAGTCGGCGGCGTTCACGCTCGGTGTATTTCGGGTATTCCGAGCGGACGAGGTCATCGTAGAGGGAGCGGTGGCGTTCGCGCACGGAACTGCGCTTGGCCTCGGTCGGGTGGGCGGTGAGGACCGGTTGGACATCGACGTCGGCCAGCACGGCGATGATTTCCTCCGGGGAAAGCCCGGTCTCGCCCATGTCTTTCAGTGCACGCGGCCAGAGGCCGCGGATCGATTCGGCGCCGAGTTCCTTCTCGCGTTCCCGGCGGATCGCGGCGGCAACCCGTTCCTCGACCATGTTGAGGAGCTGGAAGCCGATCGAGTAGAGCTGCTGGAGTCCCTCGGGCGGCGCATCCTCGGGAGCGTTTCCCGACCACGGCATGTAACGGACCAGCTCCTCCTCGCCGAGGGCGCCGAGGGCGTCGGTGAGGCAGCCGATCAGGAACTGCAGCTTGTCATCGATCAGGTCGAAGCCCTGCAGGCGGAGTTCAGCGCGTTTCGAGGAAGTCATCGGTCGGGGGGAGTGAAGCAGGGATCAGGCCGATGTCGATTCGGGGTTGGGGGCTGGTTGGGGGGGGAGGATGAACCGCAAAGAACGCAGAGATCGCAGAAAAGAGGCAGAGATGCTTGATGAACCAAGACCGGGAGATTCCCTTTTCGGGGTCATGGAACCGAAAATCAAAGACCTGTGTGACCGCGTGCGGCAGACTTCTTACTACATCCACGTCTATCATGGGCACGGGCATTTGGAGAAAGTCTATGAGAATGCTCTGGCGCACAGATTGCGGAAGCTGGGGCTGAAGGCTGAGCAGCAGCGGGAGATCGATGTCTTCGACGAAGACGGGACGCCCATCGGCCACTACTTTGCAGATATCCTGGTCGAGGACATCCTGATTCTCGAACTGAAGGCCGTGAAAAAACTCGCTCCGGAGCACACGGCCCAGATCCTTGGCTATCTGAAATCCGCAAAATTGGAGCACGGGCTCCTGATCAACTTCGGATCCTATCAATTCGAGATCCGCAAATTTGCAAGAAGCCAATCACCAAGATGATCTTTGCGATCTCTGCGTTCTTTGCGGTTTGAAATCGCGGAGGTTCCGAACGATTCATTTCCTCCCCGTCATCATCGTCCAGTGGCGGCCGGAGATGCCGACGCCGAGGGTGTCGGGGCCGGCGGCGTGCATGATGAAACGGTGTCCGTCGGAGGCAAACCAGGCGTCGTAGGCGGCCTGGGCCTCGGGGGAGCCCATGTAGATGTTCTCGCCGGTGCCGCGGCCTTCGAACCCGGCCTTCTTCGCGCGATCCCAGGGGGTTTTCTTTCCGGGCACCGGGGACTCGTGGGCGAAGAATCCCAGGCGCGCCATGTCTTCGGAATGGCCCCTGGCGGCGTCGGAGAGCTTTTCGTCCATGCGCAGGGGCTGCAGCCCGAGCAGGAGGCGCTCGCGATTGAGGATTTCGGCAAAGGTCTTCATCGTCCCCGAAGCCCAGTTGCCGTGGCCGGCATTCGACTCCTTGGCGGCTTCGTGGGCGGCCAGGAACTCCCGGGTTTGCTCGAAGCGGCGGCGCAACTCCTCGAGGTGTGACGCTTCAAGATGATCCTCGAGCACGTACTCGCGGAGTTCGTCGTCGTCGAGGTCGCGGCTGTCGGCCTCGGGATCGAAGCGCTCGAGCTCGCGGTGGATTTCGAAAAGTGCCTCGAGGTGCCCCTCGACGGCCTGGTCGAAGTCGGTGGTGTCGACCTTGGCGGATCGTTCGAGTTCCTTGTGCAGGTCGTCGAGGGTGGCCATCTCGTCGCGCAGCATCGCGATCTGTTTCGGCTCCTTTTTCCAATCGGTGCGGATCAGCGGAAGGATGCGCTCGCGCTCGACCCTGAGGGCGTCGTCGGAGAGTTCGTGCCCGGCGTAGGGATTCGGCCGGTTGCGCGGGCCGGCGGCGAGCTTGTCGATGGCGTCCTGATGGTAGCGCCGGGCGCGTTCGAGGGAGGTCTCGTATTTCGGCATCGCCTCGGGTCCCATCTGAAGCCAGGTACGGTAGGCGGCCTGGCGCTTGGAGGCTTCGGTCGATGCCATCCACTGCTCGGCCTTGCGGAGAAAGGCCGCCTGGTCCCCGAAAACCGGCATCAGGAGCAGCAGCGGCAGCAGCAGGAGTTTCATGGGCAGGGAAAGGGAAGCAGGAACGGGGGATCTTGCAAGTGCCCGCGCGTGAGGGTCCGGCTGGTTCCCGCCACCACCTTAGTGGCTGCTTGGCGCTTGACCCGGGGGGGCGCGGGTGGTTCCGTCCCGGCGCCATGCTCCGTCAGGTGCTCAAGTCCAAGCTCTACCAGGCGGTCGTCACCGATTCGATCGTCGACTACGAGGGCAGCATCGAGATCCCCAGGGATCTGATGAAGGAGGCCGACCTGTGGCCCGGCGAGAAGGTGCTGGTGGCATCGATCGACACCACCGCCCGGCTCGAAACCTACGTGCTGCCCGGCGAGCCGGGAACCGGCAAGATTCTGGTCAATGGCGGAGCCGCCAACCGCATCAAGAAGGGCGAGCGCCTGACCATCATGGCCTTCGCACTCAGTGAAACACCGATCGAGCCGGTCAAGCTGGTGCTCGACGCCAACAACAACATCGTCCGCTCCGGTCGCTGAATGCTCCCGGGTTCCGGGGCAAAAGCCCGCTTTACAAGCCCGGGACCCTCTGACAGTTTCCCGCCCCCATGATTCTCGCGTCCATCGACTGGCTTTCGATCAGCATCAACCTGCTGCTGATTCTCTTCGTCATCACGGCGCTGCTGATGAGCCTGCTGATCCTGATGCAGCGCCCCAAGCAGGAAGGCCTCGGTGCCGCCTTTGGTTCGGGCATGACCGACCAGATGTTCGGCGCGCGGACGACCAACGTGCTCCAGAAGGGCACCGTCTATCTTGGATCCCTGTTCTTCATTCTCACGCTGACGCTGGCCATCCTCTTTGCCCGCAAGAACGAGCGGGGCAATGCCAGTTCGATGGTGGTCGAGGAAACGCCCGCCGAAGAGGAGGTCGTGACCCCGCCGGTGGAGGAACCGGTCGAAGAGCCCGCAGAGACGCCCTCGCTTGAGGAGTCGCTCGAGGGCCAGCTCGATCCAGGCGAAACGGATTCCGCCGGGGAAACGGATCCGTCCGTCGAGTCCACCGAGCCTGCGGAAGGGACGACCGAGTCTCCGGATGCCGACGAGTCTTCGGCCGGCGATCCAGCCGGCACGGCGACGGAAACCACCGAGCCTGCCGCCGAAGAGGCTCCTGCTGAAGAGCCTGCCGCGGAAGAGGCTCCCGCGGAGGAGTCTCCGGTTGAAGAACCTGCTGCCGGGACGCCGCCAGCCAGTGGCGATGCCGGAGCCGGAGAGGCCGGCGAGCAGCCCTGAGTGGCCCACACCATTCTTGAAGGGCGCACGGAAGTGCGCCCTTTTTCATTCCAACAGTTCGGGAGTCCGGAGACGCTAGGCCGATAGAAATGAGCGAACCCGCGCCAACGGACCTGCCGATCTGGGCCCGGCCCGAGGCCTTTCCCCGAGCGGGCGAAGGTTGGGGCTGGATGGACCGGAAAGGGCGGCGCCACCCCAGCTCGAGCTTTGAGGGCCTGACCTCGGCCATCGTCGACGATGCCGGGGCGCGTGTGGATCTGGTGTGGACCCCGGATCACACGCACCTCGTGTTGCCCGAGGAGTTGCCGGAACTGCACCCGGCCCTGAAGGAGGCGAGGATCCGCTGGGCCGAGTGGGAGATCGAGGAAGGGCGGCGGCAGATGATGATCTTCGGGGGATTTCTCGTGCTGCTCGGCCTGTATTCCCTGACCACCGGCAAACCGGTCCTCGGTTTTGGTCCCCTGGGGCTCGGGATTCTCTTGTTCCTCGCGCTGGGTTTTTTCCCCTGGTACCAGGGCAGGAAGCGCCTGCGCCGTGCCCGGAGCTGGGTCGAGGGCGAACTCGAGCCCGACCTCATCGGGCTGCGGTTCGAAACGTGGCTGATGCGCCAGAAGGCACCGGTGACCCGCGGTCTGATCATTCTATTCGGGGTGATCGGGGTCATCCAGTGGCTGGCTCCCGGAGGCATCGGCGAGACGGTGGCCCGGGCCGGGCTGGTCAAGGAAGGCGGGCGGCCGGCCGACTGGTGGCGCCTTGCCACGGCACCGTTTCTCCACGGCAACCTCATCCATTTCCTCTTCAATGTCTCGGCGCTGGCTTATTTGGGCCGGCGCATGGAGGTGCTGGTGCGCTGGCCGCACGTGCCTCTCGTCTTCGTGCTGGCGGCATGGATCGGCGGTGAGGCTTCGGCCTGGTTTCTGCCGGACAAACCGTCGCTCGGGGCATCGGGCGGCCTGCTCGGGATGCTCGGCTTCCTGCTCGTCTTCGAGTGGATGCACCGGCCGCTGGTGCCGGAGAGTTCGCGGCGTCGCCTGCTTGCCGGGCTGCTGCTGACCGCGGCGATCGGCCTGGTCGGCTTTGCCTTCATCGACAACGGCGCGCACGGAGGAGGCGTGCTGGCCGGGATGGCCTATGCCTTTGCCGTGTTCCCGGGTTCGTCGTCGGCGCGGCGACCGACCGAGACCGGGCTCGACCGTGTGGCCGGAGGGATCGCCCTCGGGCTGATCATCTGCTCGGTCGCGTGGACGGCGTGGGTGCTTTGGTAAAAGCTGAAAAACTGAAATTCTGAAACGCTGAAATTCGACAAAGGAATGCGCTCCCCGGATGTTTTCAGCTTTTCAGGATTTCAGCGTTTCAGCTTTTACTCCTCCGGTTCCCAGTCGGGATACTTGCTCTGGAGTTGCTGGCGGTACTGTTCGGCGTCCTCCGACTTGCCGGCTTTTTCCAGGGCGGCGATGAGCTTGTAGAGCGCCTTGGGTTTCACGATGCGGTCGTTGTCGTCCATGAGTTGGACGGGGAGAATGTAGGAGCGGACGGCTTCCTCCGGGGGCTTTCCTTCGGCCATCAGGATGTCTCCCCGGACGAGGTGTAGGGCGGCACCCACCCGGCCTTCGGGGCGCAGGCTGAGCCCTTCCTCCACGGCCTTGGTGGCTTCGTCGAAGCGCTTCAGGTCGAGCAAGGCCTGGCCCTTGTCGGCCAGCGTGTCGGCGCGCCAGGCGGGTTCCTGCTCGGCGGCAAGGGCATGCTCGATGGCGCTGAGGGCCCCGGCCGGATCGCCGGCGCGGATGCGGGCCTTGCCGAGGAAGCGCCACACCTCCTTGACCACCAGTTCCGGATTTTCGTCATCGGCGATGAGGTCGTAGAAGCGCGCCGCATTGATGAAGTCGTCGGCGTTGAAGGCCTGGTCGGCGGCCCAGCGGATGAGCGGCTCGGGCAGATCGCCGGCGTAGTCGCCTTCGATCGCCTTGCCGACTTCGGTGATGAGCGGAGTCGGGCTTTTCTCGGCGAGATGAACCAGGCACAGCAGCAGTCCGGCGTGCTTCGAATAGAGCTCGGGTGCCAGCTCGCGCGCCTTTTCAAGATACGGGATGGCTTCGCCCCCGCGGTTGGTCTTCACCATGCCCCAGCCGGCCCAGTAGGAGGCCTTGGCGGTGGCGGCGGAGTCGGCATTCCCGACCTTTTCCAGAAACTCGCGGTAACGCGCGACCATGGCTTCAAGCTCGTTGCGTTGCTTGTGGATGGCCGCGCCCTCGAGGTAGGCCAGGCTCAGGAGTTTGGGATCCTCGGTGAGCTCGATGATCTTCCGGAAGTCCTCGAGCGCCTTGCCGGTGGCACCGGTGGTGGCGAGGGCCCGGCCACGGGCGGCGAGCGCCAGAGGGGCGCGCTCGTCGTCGGGATAGGCGGTGAGGAAGGCGTCGAGCGATCCGATCGCCCCCTCGGGATCGCCCGCCTCGGCGAGGCAGCGTCCACGCTGGTAGAGCATCCCCTTGCGGTTCTTCTCCGAGATCGCGGCCGGGTCGATGTCGCGGTAGGTATCCGCGGCCTCCGCCGGTTTGCCTTCGGCGTAGAGCGTTTCCGCCTTCATCAGCAGGGCGGTGTGGATCTTCGGGTCGCGCGGATGCTTTTTGCGATAGAGCTGGAGGAAGGCCTCGACCTGGTCGAGCACGTGACGACCCTCGATGCGGTAGAAGCAAAGGAGCCGGTAGTAGGTGGCGTCGAAGGCATACTTCGAATCCGCATCCTGCAGCCGCTCGACCTCGCGGAAAAGCGGCAGCGCTTCGGCGTTGCGGTCCAGCATCATGAATGCCCGGGCCGCCAGCATCAGGCGGCGGGCCTCGCGTTCGCCCTCGCTGCGATCGGTGCTGCGCTGGAAGATCGAGACGACATCGCTGTACCGCTTCTGGTCGAAGCGGGCCGCCATCATGGCGATCTGGGCATCCGGGCGGTAGTCCTCCATCCCGGGCGTCTTGAGAATGAGGTCGAAGTAGAGGTCGGAGCGTTTGCTGTCGCCGAGGCGGGCGGCGACCGCGCCGGCGTGCAGGGCGGCCTCGCCGCGCAGCTTGAGCGTCGCGCGGGACACGGCGACCTGATCGAGCAGGCGCAGCGCGTCGTCCAGCTTCCCGTCGGCGGCGAGCAACTTGCCGTAGCCGATGCGTGCCTTGTCGATGTAGGGGTTCTCTTGTTCGGGATCCTCGATGACCGAGCGGAAGTAGCCCTGGGCCTGCTTGCCGCGGCCCATCAGTTCATAGCTCAGGCCGGCGTAGTAGAGCCCGCGCTGGCGTTCGGCCGGCTTGGTCGCGATCGTGGCCAGCTTGTCGAAAAGAGTCGCGGCGAGGGCATATTCGCGGTTGTTGAAATGATCGGCGGCCAGCTTGTAGGCGGCGGCGGCGGCGTAGCGACCGCGACCGAAGCGGTTGAGCAGCGAGTGGAAGCAGCGCTTGGCATCCTCGACCCGGCCGACGGCGTAGTAGGACTCGCCGAGATACCACCAGGCCGGTTCGGCGTTGGGGTGGTTCGGGAACTGGTTGAGGTAGCGGACGAAGATCTCGATCGAGCGGAAGTAGAGGTCACGCTGGACCGGGCCGCTCGAGCGCTTGGCCGACTCGTAGACATTCCGGCCGTGCTGGAAGGAATCGACCGGTGCGTTGGGCTGCAGGGTCGGGTCCACCGGCTGCGCGCGAGGCACCTCCTGGGCAGCCAGAAGGGTCGGGAAAAGCAGCAGAAGCAGCGTGTGGCGCATGGTGGAAGTGTCGGGATATGGGATCGATTTGCAAGTCGTCGAACGACGGATCCCCGGCTACTCAGCGTTCTCCGGAGTTCTCGTTGCCAAGGAAATCTCCTGAATGCCGGCTTCTCGGCAGATGTCGACGACCTCCATAAGGTGTCGGGAGGCGTCAGACGATGGCGATAATCGATCCCTTTTTCACGACGAGAGATTCCTAGTTCCCGGTCTCGGGTCGCTGGGTGGCGAAGGAAATGTTCCAGATGCCGGCCTGCTGGCAGGTGTCGATGACTTCGACGATCTTCTGGAAGGGCGTGGTGGCATCGCCGCGGACCCGCACCGGCTGGTTCTTGTGCTGGGTGGCGATGGCGGCGAGGGTCTCCTTGAGCTGATCCTTGGTCTTGGTCTCGCCCCACACCGATACCGAACCGTCGGTGCGCACGTTGAGCACGATCTCGCCGAGCACCCGCTTGGGATCGGCCCCCTCCTCGGAACTGGGCACCGCGATCTTGAGGTCCATTTCCTCGCGCGAGAACTGCCAGGTGACGATGAAGAAGATCAGCAGCAGGAACACGATGTCGATCATCGGTGCCATCTGCATCGCCGCGGGTTGCGGCTCTCGGTTCTGGAACTTCATCAGATGCCGTGAAGATCGGGACGGTCGTCGGCCAGCGGGGAAGGAACGGGCATCGCGTAGTCATCCGAGCGGCGCTGCTCGGGGGCCGGCTCGCGCTGCGGTCGCTCGCGCTGGACCTGCGCGTGGAGCATCGCCATCAGGTGGGTGGTGGCGGCCTCGAGTTCGGACACGTATTTCTGTACTCGTCCGCGGAAGATCGAGTAGAAGACGAGCGCCGGGATGCCGACGACCAGGCCGGTTGCCGTCGTGACCAGAGCCTCCGAAACACCTTCGGCCAGTTTCATCTGCCGCACGCCCTCGAAGGCTCCGCCGGAGATTTCGAGGAAGGACTTGATCATGCCGATCACGGTGCCGAGCAGGCCGACCATCGGCGCGATCGATCCGATGTCGGCGAGGTAGGTGATGCGCGAGCTGAGCATGCCGGCCTGGCGCGAACCCTCCGACTCGGCGATTTCGCGGACCTCGCCGAAGGTCGCCGAGCTGTTCTTTGTCATGAACTCGAGGCTCTTCTGGGTGATCCGCGCCATGCATTGGTTCTGGCGGTGGCTGTGGCTGATCAACCCGAGGTAGTCGCGCTTGCGGATCATGGCCTCCGCCGTGTTCATGAAGCGGTCGCTGACGACGGCGTTGCGGCGGATGGTCAGGAGGTAGAGAAGGATGAGCACCATCGCCGAGACCGAGAGCACGGCCAGCGGGTACATCATCACGCCGCCCTTTTCGACGATCTCCATGAAATCGAACTCGCGCGCGGGGGTGCCGGCATCGCCTTCCTCGGCGGCGCGGGCGACCGTTGCGGTCAGGAGCAGGATCGCCGTTGGGATTGGGAAGCGCCTCATGTTGGGGCGGAGTTTAGCGGAGGATGCCTTCAAGGCAAGGGTGGGGGCGGAACCCCGGACCAACCCCGAAAAGGCCTTGGCTCCCTGGGAGCGTCGCCTAACCTGAGAGGAGCGTGTTATCTTTCTTCCCAAGTGAACGTGGGTTTTATGGCGGCATCGTTCCGGCGGTGGTGCTCGGACTCATGTTGTCGGCGGAGGCCGAACCGCGATCCGGGGGACTCCAAGGGAGCCGGGGGCTGGAGGGTGGCGATGGATTGCGATCAGGCAGGATGGAGCTGCAGGGTGGAAAGCGTCCAGAAAACACCCGACTTCAGTCTGGCCGCAGGCAGTCGGCGATTCGCCTGCAATCGGCCCGGAACGAATCGTCCGCGCGGTCCGTCGGTCGTGTCATTCCCGGCGACACCGCTGCCGGGAACGCCCGCCGGGGGCTCTCCGAAGCCAGCCTGCAAGGGGCGGCGACCCGCATCCCGAAGAGCCGGATCGGAGAGCTGCTCTTCGACGTCGCCGGCGAGCTCGAGGGGATGGAGGTGGACATGCGCGAGGAAGCCGTCGGCTACTACATGGCGGCCTTGGCGGATCCGGAGGGAGACCGATACGAGGAGGCCAAGCGCCGGCTTCGCCGGATTTTTCTCTATGGCGGCCTGCCCCACGAGGAGGCGGCGAGGCTCTACGAAGGGGGATGGTCCATCTTCACCGAACTGTCGGAGCCCCGGATCGGTCTGGACCGCGAAGGTCTCGCATCGGCCCGCCGCGACCTGCGGGAACTCCGGGCCGAATATCACCGGCAGCGGCTGCGTGGACGGTAAGTTGCAGGTTGCCGAATGAGCGGTGCGGGGCTTGGCTTGCACGAGAGTGGCGCAGGATTTCAAAGCCAGACTGCGGGAGGTGCCGCACAAGCCGGGGGTCTATCTGATGAAGGACCGCCTCGGCTCGATCATCTATGTCGGCAAGGCGCGGGACCTGCGGAAACGGCTTTCGTCGTACTTCATGGCCTCGCGCAAGACCCGCGCGGACCTGAAGACGCGCGCGCTCATCGACACCATCGCCGACTTCGAGATCCACGAGGTGCGCAACGAGGCCGAGGCGCTGCTGCTCGAGGGCAAGCTGATCAAGGACTACCGGCCGCGCTACAACGTCTCGTTCCGCGACGACAAGCGCTTCCTGCTGGTGAAGATCGATCCGGCCGAGCCGTGGCCTCGCTTCGTGCTCACCCGGCTGAAAAAGGACGACGGCTCGCGCTACTTCGGACCCTTCGCCCATTCGGGGGCGCTGCGGGCCACCCTGTCATGGATCAACCGCCGCTTCGGCCTGCGGGTGTGCCGCCCGCGGGTGCCGGACGAGGTCGCCTACAAGCACTGCAACGCCGACGTGATCCGCAACTGCTCGGCGCCCTGCGTGGATCGCATTTCCCGCGAGGACTACATGGCGAAGGTCGACGAGGCCTGCGAGGTGCTCGCGGGAAAGGGCCGGCGCGAGATCTTCGACGAGCTGGAGGCCGACATGGAGAAGGCGGCCGGCAAGATGGACTTCGAGAAGGCGGCGCTGCTGCGCGACGTGCTCGGCAACCTGCGCAAGACCCTGAATCCGACCCGGCGGTTTGCGCGCGGTCGCGGCGTGCCGACGACCGTGAAGCCGACCGAGGATCTGGCCGAACTCGGCGAGGAGCTCGGTCTCGCCGGGCCGCCACGGGTGATGGAGTGCTTCGACATCTCGAATGTGTCGTCGAACCACATCGTCGCCTCGATGGTGCGCTTCACCGGAGGCCGGCCGGACAACCAGAACTACCGCCGCTACCGCATCCGCACGGTGGCGGGTCAGGACGACTTCGCCTCGATGGCCGAGGTGATCCGCCGCCGCTACTCGCGGATCCTCAAGGAGAATGCGGAGGGGGCACCGGAGTTGAGTGATTCCCAGGAGGACGTGGTCGAGATCCAGCGCCGCCTGGCGAAGGAAGGCCGGGCGAAGATCGTGTTGCCGGACCTCGTGATCGTCGATGGTGGCAAGGGTCAGCTTACGTCCGCGGTGAGGGAGCTACGCCAACTCGGGCTGCACGAACTGGCGGTGATCGGACTCGCCAAGCAGCGTGAAGAGGTCTTCGTGCCGGGCAGGAGCGAGCCGATCCTGATCCCGCACGACCGGGGGGCGTTGAAGCTGCTCCAGCGCATCCGCGACGAGGCGCACCGCTTTGCCAACGGCTACAACGAGTTGCTGCTGCGTCGCCGGATGAAGGAGAGCCTGCTCGACGACTGCCCGGCGGTCTCGCCCAAGCGCAAGCAGGCGCTGTTGGCGAAGTTCGGCAGCGTCGAGCGCATCCGCAAGGCGAGCGCCGCCGAGATCGCCAGCCTGCCGGGCATCTCCGAAAAAAGCGCCGAGGCCATTCTGGAGTGGCTGGGGTAAGGCTTGCCGATTCGGAGATCGGCGGTCCTCACGCGCGGACCGCCGATCTCCGAATCGGCAACCTTGTGAGCTTTCGGACTTGAAAAAGCTGTTCAAGTGAATACTTATTCAGCATGCCCGAAGCCAAACAGCGTGGCTGGTATTCACGGGGCTACCTACCTCATTTGGATTTCCGAGAGGCAATTCAGGCGGTGACCTTCCGGTTGGCGGACGCGGTGCCAAGGCACTTGATCGAACGCTGGCGATCCGCGCTTCGCTACGAGTCCGAAGAGGAGAGAACGCAGCTGCTGAGAAAGATCGCCAGGTACGAAGACGTCGGTGCAGGGGCCTGCCTGCTTCGCAACCCGGACCATGCCCGGATTGTCGCGGAGACCTTGCAGCATTTCGACGGCGATCGCTATCGATTGCTGGAGTGGGTCGTGATGCCCAATCATGTTCACGTCCTCTTTCGACCTGATGCCGCGACCTTGGATCGCATCGTGCAGAGCTGGAAGCGTTTCAGTGCCCGCCAGATCAATCGCCGTCTCGAACGGTCTGGAATCGTCTGGGCCCGCGACTACTTTGATCGCTACATCCGGGATGAAAGTCACTTCAACCGTACCCGTGCATACATCCGCAACAATCCGGTGAAGGCGGGCCTGTGCTCGGAGCCGGAGGAGTGGCCCTTCGGGAGCGCGTTCCGGGAGTAATGGACCGCCGATCTCCGAATCGGCACCCAAGTCAATGCTCCAAGATGCCGATTCGGAGATCGGCGGTCCTTTCTTGGCCAGGCATCGCTCCTTGCTAGCATCCCGCCGTGACGAGTTGGGACATCGCTGTGGAAACGGTGCGGGATTGCCTGGCGAACGGCGTGCGGGAGTTCGTCGTGTGTGCCGGGGCTCGGAATGCGGCGCTGGTTGAGGTGCTGGCGCGGGCGGAAGCGGCGGGCCACGTGACCCTGCGACGGCACTTCGAGGAGCGTTCGGCGGGATTCTTTGCCCTCGGCCGGACGATGCAGGGAACCCCCTGCGCGGTGGTCACGACCAGCGGCACGGCGGTGGCGGAGTTGCTGCCGTCGGTGATCGAGGCGGCCTATCAGGGACGGCCGCTGGTGCTGGTCACCGCCGATCGCCCGGCGCGATTCCGAGAATCCGGCGCGCCGCAGTGCATCACCCAGCCGGGGATTTTCGGTGGGCACGCCGGCAGCGGCGACTGGCAGGCATGGGACCGGCGGTCGCCGTGGCATGTGAACGTGGAACTCGAGGAAGAGTTCGAACCCGGCGAGTTGAGTCTCGCGGATGAAGGTCGGCGGCACGGCGCCGAGTGGCCGCGCCTGGCGATGGCGGGACTGGCCCGCTGGCTCAAGGACGATCTCTACCGCGGACTCGTGGTGATGATCGGTGAGTTGGAGCCGGAAGATGCCGAGGATGTCTACCATTTCATCCATGACCTGAAGGTGCCGGTGGTGGCGGAAGCGACCAGCGGCCTGCGCGAGGCGCTGGGCCCGCTGGTGCTGGCGGATCCGGACCGCCAGCTGAAGGCTCATCCACCGGGCAAGGTGCTGCGGCTGGGGGCGGTGCCGAGCGGGCGCTTCTGGCGCGATCTCGAGGAGATGCCGGAGACCGAGGTGTGGAACGTGACCCGCAGCGGCTATCCCGGTCTGGCACGCGAGTCGCACACGATCCAGGCCCGGGTCGGGGCCGCGATCCGTGGGCTGGGAGAGGTCGAAGTCGCGGACGACGCCCTCGATTTGTTGGAAGGCAATTCGCGACGGGCGGCCCTGATCGACGAGTTGCTGGAGGCCTTTCCCGACAGCGAGCCCGCCATGCTGAGGACGCTGTCCACCTACGCGGCGCTGGGCTCGGGAGTGTTCCTCGGAAACAGCCTGCCGATTCGCGAGTGGAACCTGTTCGCGCAGTGGGACGTGCCAATCCCCGAAGTGCGCGCGAATCGCGGAGTGAACGGGATCGACGGCCAGATCTCGACCTGGCTCGGCTGGACGGCCGCGCGCGAAGACGCGTGGTGCGTGGTGGGGGACCTGACGGCGCTTTACGACCTGGCGGCCCCGGCGATGCTCGGGCAGGTGGAGCGCAAGGGCCGGGTGCTCGTGGTCGTGAACAACGGCGGCGGGCAGATCTTTTCCCGGGTGCCGCGGCTGGCTTCGATGAGCGGGCGGGGTCGTGAGCTGATGCTCAACCCTCACGAACTCTCGCTGGAAGGGTGGGCGTCGATGTGGGGGATGGATTATCGGGTGATCGACTCGCAGGATGGTTTCGACGCGCTGGAGCCGGGTGAAAAGCCGCTGCTGGTCGAGCTGCGGCCATCGGCGAGCGAGACCACGGATTTCTGGAGTCGCTGGGACGGGTCGCCGGCATGAAAAAAGGCCCGCCGTTTCCGGCGGGCCTTGGAGAAGGAGGCAGAGACTGTCAGCTGGCCTCGAAATCGCCGCACCAGTCATCCTGGGCGGTGGTGGGGAAACGGGATTCCACCTTCACATCGTCATCGATCTCGAAGGTGATCAACTGCGGCGCATGGCGGCGGCATTCACCGTCCCCGGCAGCTCCTGATTTCCAGTGGGCGCAGCTTGCGCAGGCTTTGGTCGTGGTTTCGCTCGTCATGATCTTGTGTTGGTTCGTTGTCTCAATAGGCACAACACCAATTGCCGGATTTCCAAAAGATCAAAAGGTTTCTGGTTGAGAGTCAGTCTCAATAAGAGCGAAGACTTCGTCCCATCGGCAATGCGGCAGGACCCACGCCCGGCCCTTTACGAGCCACGCCTTGCGGCGATGAAGGATCGGATGCAGGTGACCAGAAAAACCAGGCTCACGATTCCGAGAAATACCTGGCTGTAGGCGGCCAGTCCGGGTTCGGAGAAGACCTTGCGCAGGCCCATCCCGAAGCCGCCGAGGAGGCCGAGCAGACCGACCACGGCGGCGGCGTGCATGGCGTGCTTGCGCGCCCCTTCACTCCGACCGATCACGCCACAGATGGCGAGCAGAACGCCGAAGATGGCGGGGATGAAGGCGGTGAAGCTCCGGCTTTCCGAGATGAAATAGGAGACGACGGACCAGAGGATCAGGAGAACTCCGGAGATGATGGCGGTGCGGACGGCGGTGGTCATGGTGGGATGGCGGTTCGTTGGTGTTGGATTGAAGGAGGAAGCGGTCGATCAGGGCCGGTGCCTGGCCGATGATCGGGGTGCTGCAACGCACCACGCGGGATCTATGGCGTGGATTTCCGGTCTTTCCATCGCAATTTCAGTGGCGGGCGGGACGGGGAACGATGCCGACCCGGGTGCCGGTTTCGACCCGGTCATCCGCTCCGATCTGAACGCGGATCAGGTTTTCGTCGTCGTGGGTGCGGACGAGCACAAGCTGGCACGAACCCAGGAAGTCGACCCGCTCGATCCGGCCACAGGCCAGGCAATCGTCCTGGTCGCCGGAGCAAAGACCGAGTTCCTCGGGCCGCAGGCATTGTGGCACCTCAGCGCCGGGAAGTAGATTGACGCCACCGAAGAGGGCGGCGACCTCGCGGTCCACCGGGTGGCGCCAGACCACGCGTGGCGGGGCGCATTGCACGAGTCGACCGTCCCGCAGCACCGCGATCCGGTCGCCGGCGGCGAGGGCGTCGTCGCCGTGGTGGGTGACGAAGATCGTGGTGATGCCCCGCTGGCGGAGGACCTCCAGTGTCTGGCTGCGCAGGTGATCGCGGAGCGAGGCGTCGAGGTTGCTGAAGGGCTCGTCGAGGAGGATCAGTTCGGGGTCGGTCGCGAGTGAGCGGGCCAGGGCCACGCGCTGGGCCTCGCCCCCGGAAAGCTCGGCGGGATAGCGGTCGGCGAGGCCGTCGAGTCCGACCATCGCGAGGGCATCCAGCGCCTGCTCGCGACGCTTTGCACGGGGCAGGCGGTGCAGACCGAAGGCGGTATTTTTCAACACCGTGAGATGGGGAAAGAGATCCCCGGACTGCGCGACCATGCCGATGCGGCGTCGCTCGGGGGGCAGATGCAGCCGGGGGCCGGTGAGGGTTCTCCCGCCGAGCGTGATGCGGCCCTTGCTGGGCGTCTCGAGGCCGGCGATGCAGCGCAGCAGGGTCGACTTGCCGCTGCCGCTGCCACCGATCAGGGCCAGCACCTCGCCGCGGCTCAGCTCCAGGGTGATGCGGTCCACCGCCGGTCGGGAGTTTCCGGGGTAGCGATGGGTCAGGGATTGAATGTCGAGCAAGCTCATGGGATTCAGCGGCGTTTCCAGATCAGGAGTTCGACCACGATCAGGCCGACCGAGCCGATGGCAATGATGGAGAGGGCGGGGGCGGCGCAGGCGAAGACCTGGCCCTGGGTTGCCAGCCCGTAGGTCCAGGTGCCGAGGGTGTCGTAGTCGAAGGGACGCAGGATCAGGGACAGCGGGAGCTCCTTGAGAACATCGATGAAGACGAGAATCGCGCCGGCGGCAAGGCTCGGGCGAAGCAGGGGCAGATGGACCCGGAGGAAGGCTTGCAGCGGGGTCGAGCCGAGCAGCCGGGCCCCGTGATCGTAGCCCGCCGGGATGGCGTCGAGGCCCTCGCGGGTGAGCTGGCCGGCGACCGCGAAGTAGCGCGCCGTGAGCCCGTAAACGAGCCACAGCAGCGATCCGGAGACGAGCACCGGAGCCAGGAAATCGGGCAGAACATCCCGCGCCGAGGCGGCGGTGCCGAAGAGGGCGATCGCGACCACCGCCCCGGGCGCGGCATAGCCGGCGATCGATGCCGTGCGGGCGGTGAGGTCGTGGAGGCGGTCGCGGTGAAAGCGCTGGACGGCGGTGAGGACGAGGGCTGCCAGCAGGCAGATTCCCGTGACCCCCAGGCCGAGGGAGAGGCTGTGCCAGGACGCGCGCAGGAAGGGGCCGACTTCCTCGGGCCCGCCGGTGACCCGCAACCATTGTCCGAGGGTGAGCAGGGGATAGAGGAACCCGATGGCGACCGGGAGGCTGCACGAGAGCAGGCACAGCGCGGCAACGACCGGACCGGGTTTCTCGCGCGGGTCGGAGGCACGCTGGCGGCTGTCGAACCCGGCGCGACCCCTCAGGCGGATTTCCGCGAAGCGGGCCAGCAGCACGGCCAGCAGCATCCACGCCGCAAGACGGCGGGCGCTCTCCAGGTCCCCGAGTTGGAACCAGGTGCGGAACAGGGTGGGGGTCAGCGTCTGGACCCCGAAATGGGCGACTGCGCCGTAGTCGTTGAGGGTTTCCATGGCGACCAGGAACAGCCCGGCCGCGAGCGCGGGGCGGGCGAGTGGCAGGCTGACGCGAAAAAAGGACCGCAGCGGTCCGGCGCCGAGGGTGCGCGCGGTTTCGGCGAGCCGGCTGCCATGGCTGGCGAAGGCCGACCGGGCGGCCAAAAAAACGTAGGGGTAGAGGACCGCCGCCAGCATCACCGCCAGCCACGCGAAGCGATGGACCTGCTCGACGATCAGGAAGGTGTCGACGCCGTGGCGGTTGCGGATTTCCACCAGCCACGGGATGAGGGCCTCGCGGGCTTCGGTGCTGACGTAGGCGGCGACGTAGGGCGGGACCGCGAGGGGCAGCACCAGCAGGATCGAGAACAGCCGCCGCCCGGGAAAGTCAAAGCGGGTGACGAACCACGCCGCGGGCACCGCCATGAGCAGGGTCAGGGCGCAGACCGAGATGGTCAGGATCAGCGAGTCGCGGATCGCCGGGGCGAGCAGGTAGTCGCGGACCTGCTGCCACGAGTCGTCCGGCACCGCCGTGAACAGTCCGGCAAGGAGATGGGCCACCGGCAGCAGCAGCAGGGCGCAGACGATCCAGAAGATGAGGCGGAGGGTGGTCACGTCGGTGACTGTGGCCGGGGCTTCCAGCCCCGTCGCCAATCAAAACAAGGGTCGAGGCAACGGGCCTGGAAGGCCCGGCCACGTCATTGCTCAGGGCCAGCCGACGAGGTTGAAGATCCGGACCGCGTCGACGGTGTGGCTGGAGAGTTCGTCGAGGGATTCGAAGTCCGGGGTGAATTCACCCCAGCCCTTCTGGATGGCCGTGGGCTCGACCCCCTTGACCACGGCGTACTCCGCATTGAGTTCCTGATAGAGCCCCTGGATTTCATCGGAGGTCAGGAACTCGAGCAGCTTCACGGCATTCTCCAGGTTCGGCGCACCCTTGATGATGCCGCCACCGCTGATGTTGACGTGGGTGCCGCGCCCGTCGAGATCGGGGAAGACGACGTTCACGGCAGCCCGGGCGGCGCGGTCCTTGGGGTCGTCGGATTTCTCGAGCAGGCCGAGGTAGTAGGAATTGGTCACCGCGATGTCACCCAGGCCGAGGGCGACGGCCCGGATCTGGTCGCGGTCGCCGCCCTGGGGTGGCCGGGCCATGTTGTTCTTCACTCCGCCGGCCCACTTCATGGCGGCATCCCGGCCGCTGGCGGCGATGATGGCGGCGAGCAGCGACTGGTTGTAGTGCGAGGTGGAGGAACGCACGAGCACCCGGCCGCGATACCCGGGTTCGGCGAGTCCGGCGTAGCTCGTCGGCGGGCTTTCGAGGCGCTCCTTCGAGGTCGCGAAGACGCGGGCGCGCATCGTCAGCGGGACCCAGGTGCCGTCCGCCGCGGCGAGGCCGTCGAGAATCCGGTCCTCCACCGTCTGGCTGTCGTGGGCTTGGAAGAGGCCCTTGGCGGAGGCGCGGCCGAGGGTGGCGGCGTCGACCGTGATGTAGAGATCAGCCTGCGGCGCGTCCTTCTCGGCCTCCATGCGGGCGATGAGCTCATCGGCGCCGGCCTTGACCACCTTGACCTCGATCCCGGTCTGTTCGGTGAACTGCTTGAAGATGCGCTTGTCCGAATCGTAGTGGCGCTCGGTGTAGAGGCGGACTTCTTTGGCGGCCGTCGCGGCGAGGAACAGGATGTTGAGGAGGAGGATGACTCGTTTCATGACACGGGTGGGGTGGGGCAATAAGAGGCCTGATGCTCGGATCGCAAGAGTTGCTTGACGGGGCCTTCAAGGGAGAGGCCCGCGACTCTGGAGCAGATGAAGGGGAGGGAAATTCAGGCGGCGCTTTTGTAGCGGAAACGCAGCTGGATGCGGCGATCGCGGAAGGATCGGTCGAAGCGCACGGTCTTGATCGCCTGGTGACAGAAACTCTCGAGATCCGCGGCCTCGTCGAGGCGCACGGGCAGCACGTCGATCTCGCGTCCGCCGGCGCTGACCTCGACCTCGAGGTGCTGCTCCAACCAGTGCCGCAGTGGCTTCAGCGCACCCGGCTGGCGGAGGTCGCCGAGCAGGCCGAAGAAGCAGCTCACGCACTTGCCGGGATGGCCGTGGGAAAGCAGCAGATCGCGGAGATCAAGGAGAAGATCGGCGCCCTTCGAAGTCGTGGGCGTCACGGTGGGCAGCAGCATTTGAAGATCGCTCGGCGTCACGGGAAGAAACTTGCCGCTGTTGCGATTGAGTCGCAATACAAATTTACAAGGGTGTGGAACCGTGGAAAGTCGTCGCCTCGATGCTCCCTGGAGCGGCAGCTCAATCCGGTGCCGGCCGATTTGGTGCCATGCCTGATGGAATCCGTGCCGAAAAATTGGATGGTGATTTTTTTGAATGCCTGTATTTTCCGGGTCATCAAGGGCCGTTTGATCTGATGACGCCGAAGCAACCCAACCTCCTCCGGTTTCGAGCCTCCACAAGGGTGGGGCGGCGGCGGGTTCTCGGGTTCATGTCGTCGGCACCGGCCCGTTGTCTGGCGGCGGTGTTGCTGCTGGGTGCCTGTTTTCCGCAAGTCTTTGCCGGGGTGCTGGTGATGGGGAGCCTGCAGGGTGACCACGAGCTCCAGTGCCATTTCGACAACCACCGGGTCGAACTCACCCTTCACCATCCCCGGTTATCCGCGGTGCTTGGAACGGCCCAGCGGACTCACCGGCACACCATGGTCGAGAAACTGCTGGTTGGCCGCGGGGTTTCCCATGACGAGCCGGATCACCGATGGAGTTTCGGATGGCAGGAGATTCTGGTGGATGACGACGAGTCCCGGGATCAGGAAGTGGGCTGGGTTGCCTGTCATGAGCCGGGATGCATCGAGGTCGTCCGCTTGGAGGTCGCCGGGTGCGACCGGGTTGCTGTCGCGTGCCCGGACGCCGCGGGCGGCGGATTGTCCCCGCCGCGAGCGATGCGCCGCGGCGAGGTGATGCGGCGTTGATTCCTGCGGGATCGCCGGTGCTGCCTTTTGCCCGGCCCGTGGAAGGTCTGCTTTGCAGGCATGCCTGCCCCCGGTCCGGATGATCGTCGGTCGTGCCGTGCGGGTGTTCGAGCCAGACCGTTGGGACGGTCGGTCCGGGGCATGAATCCAGGCGGACCCTGCGACGGGTGGCCTTCGGGATTTCAAGGCACCACCGATCCATGGAATGGACGGACCTTTGAAAAGTGAAGCGTGCGGGGATGTGGCCCTGCCTTCGAAAAGGATGGAGAAGTGACAATTGAGATGAACCAAATGAAAAGACTTATAGGAGCCGCCTTGTGCGGCATGTTGATGGTGGCATCCGCCGGTGCGGCGACGCTGAAGGTGGACAAGGCCCGTAGCCGGATCCAGGTGGATGGCCGCTCCACCGGACATGGATTCACCGGGACGCTCAAAGACTACACGGCGAAGGTTTCCGGCGATCCGGCAACCATGAAGCCGCACACCTTCGAGTTGTCATGGGAATTCAAGGACCTGAAGACCGAGGACAAGAAGCGGGACGCGGAGATGATCAAGTGGTTGGGCGGGGGGTCTCCGAAGGGGTCCTTCAAGTTCATCAAGACCTGGGAGCAGGACGGCAAGACCCATGCCCAGGGACGGATCACGATCCACGGCGTGGACAAGTTGATCGCCTTTCCGTTCACGGTGAAGAAGGACGGAAACTGGGTGACCATCGATGGCGTTGCCACCCTCGACTACGAGGACTTCGGGCTTCCCATCATCCGTGCGCTCGCGGTGATGAAGGTGGATCCGGAGCTGACGGTCCGTTTCCACATCGTCGGAAAAGTCTAGCCGGAGACCATGAGGAGCTACGATGTTGTGATTGTGGGCGCGTCGGTCTCCGGCGCGTCGCTGGCGGCATGTCTCGGGAAGGCGGGGCTTGCGGTGGCGCTCGTCGACAAGGCGTCCTTTCCCCGCCGGAAGGCGTGCGGCGAAGGGCTCTCGAACGTGGCCCTGGCGGCACTGGGGCGAATGGGTTTCGAGATGGGGGACGTGGTGGACTCCGGCCTTCCCTACTATGCCTACCGTATTGATCTCGAGGGAAGATCCCATGAATTCGCGACGGGCAGGGAGCGACGTCTGAGGGGCATCGGCATGCAGCGGACGCTTCTCGATCAGGCGCTGCTCGACCAGGCCTCGCGCCTTCCGGCGGTCTCCTCGATCTGCGGGGTTGCGGTCAGCGGGGTGCGGGAGGATCCGGAGGGCTATGTCGTTTCGCTGTCGACCGGTCAAACCCTGCGCGGGAGGCACCTCGTGCTCGCCGATGGCGCCAGCTCGCCGTGCGGGCGGATGCTCGGCATCCCGGTACACCGGAAGGCCAATCCATTGTGGGGGATGAGTTTCATCCTGGAGGGGTCGTTCAGCCGGTTTGCGGGCGAGGTCGTCGTGATTCTGAAGGAGGGCTTCGAGGTCAACTGCACGCCGGTGAGTCCGTCGCGCCTGAACGTGACCTTTCTGGCGAAGAGGGAAAAGGTGAGGGCGCTCCAGGATCCGCGTCTGCGGGCCCGCTTGCTGGCGGAAGCGAAGGAGAAGTCCTGTTTCACCGGCCAAGCGATGGGGAAACCCCTGCAGGTGGGTCCGGTGGGCACGGCGAGGCGGGGTTACGCTCACGGCTCGGTGATGCTGGTCGGCGATGCGGCCGAGAACCTCGATCCGATCGCCGGCATGGGCATGACCCATGGCATTCTGATGGCGGAGATGGCGGCGGAGAGCCTGATCCCGGTTTGCCGCGACGGGGTGGAATCCGGACCCTCCCTGGCCCGCTACGCGGGACGCGCGGGGCGGATGGGACGGTCCTACCGGGGATTCACGCGATTGACGGCCTCGGTGCTGCGAAGCCCCGCCCGGCGTGTCCTGTTGCCCGCGCTCTCGGCCACCTTCCTGCCCGGGGTGATCCGCTCCTCGCTGGATGAAGACTCGACCTGGGAGTCTCATGCCCCGGCGTTTCCGAAGCGGATCCTGAGTCTGGCCGGGGTCTGAACCCGGTTCGGGTCCCTGCCTCGAAAACCACCCGTGATCTCCATCCGACACCTCGAAACCCCGGCTCTCCATGCAGTGGCTTGTTGAGCGCGGGCGGGTACCGTTCCTGATCCTGATCGGAGCGGTGACCCTGCTGCTGGCCTTTCGCTGCCTCCATCTGGAGGTGGACCGGGACAATCGTTCGATGGACGCCGACAATGCCGGGCAGGCGTTGCTGGAGGCCCGATTTCGCGAGAATTTCGACGAAGGTGAATCGATCCTGGTGGCGGTCCGGCACCCCGACCTGCTCGGGGACGGGGGACGGTCGGCCCTCCGGCGAATGGTCGCGGAGCTTGGCGCCCTGGAGGGAGTGCGACGGGTCACGAGTCTTGCCGATACGGATTTCGTCGTTTTGCCCCACCAGGTGGGCCTGCTGATTTCGAAGGACCAGAGTGTGACGGCCATTCGTTTGGTCCTCCACGAATTCTCCGACAACGGTGAAACCCTTGCCCGGCTCGTTCGAGAGCTGGAAAGGATCACCGATGCGCACGCGGATGACTTCACGAGGATTGCGATCACCGGATTGCCGATTCAGAAGTACGAGGTGGGGCGGCTGGTGCGCAGGGACCAGCGGATGTTCGCGCCCTTGTCGCTGCTGGTGCTGGGCACCGTCCTGTTCGCGATCACCCGGCGGCTGTCGGGCATGCTGTTTCCCTTGCTGGTCTCGGTGCTGACGATCTGCTGGACGCTCGGGGTGTATTCGTGGACCGGACATTCGCTCAACATGATCACCTCGCTCCTTCCTCCGGTGATCATGACCTTGTCGGTGGCCACGAGTATCCACATCTACATCGAGTGGCTGGGCAGCAGGGAAACGGACCGCGTCAAGAGGATCACCGGCGCCGTGCGCACGCTCTACAAGCCGTGCCTCTTTGCCACGCTGACCACGGCGATCGGCTTCCTGAGCCTGCTTCTCAGTTCGACCCCGGCGGTCCGGCATTTTGGATTGTTCGCGGCTCTCGGGGTGGTGGTTTCCTTGTTGCTCGGCGTGGCCGGCCTCGCGGTGGGATTGGGATTTCTCGTCCCTCCCGTCTCCGATCGTCTGCACGGCAACCGGGGCTGGGGATTCTTCGACCGGATGCTCCAGGCGGTGTCCGGTCTGTCGGTGAATCACCCATGGAAGGTGGTCGTGGTTGCGCTGGGGGTTGCTGCGGTCGGCGTGTCGGGCCTTCAACGGATCCGGACCGACACGGACCTCCTGCATTTCCTCGGGGGCGATTCCCGGCTGGTGTCGGATACGGAGTTCATCGACGGCCATCTGGCCGGAGCCTCGGCCATCGAGCTGCTGGTGGAGTGCGCGGATGGCAGTGCGGTGGAAGACCTCGGCCCGATCACGGACTTCGAGGACCGGGTCAGGAGGATTCCGCACGTGAGGGCCGTCACGGGAATCGCGGACCTGCTTCCGGAGTTCGCGATGACCTTGCTCGAACGGGGAACGCCTCTTTCGAAGGTCCTTGCGGATTTCGAGGGAAACCCCTTCCTGACGAAGGATCGGGCAAAGCTGCGGATCACGGTGAGCACCGATCTGATCGGAACGGAGAAGGGGGAGCAGGTGGTTGACGCGATTGGTCGAATGGCGGGCGAGAGCCTGGGAGGAGCGTACAAAGTGATCCCGGTCGGGGGATTCTACCGGGTGATCACGGAGTCGAACCAGCTGGTCGACTCGCAGCTCAGGAGCTTCGGGGTTGCGATCGTCTGCGATCTGCTGGTGCTCCCGTCATTTCTCCGACTGGCCTCCCCGCGCGAGGCGAACCACCAACACGAATATCCATGAAGACCGAGAAGTTCACCCTCCGCGCCCATGACTGGCTGCACTCGAGCGAGGGCAAGAAGTGGTTCAATGAGAAGCACTTCGCCGAATCGGCACCACGCTATGATCTGGCCACGCGCCTGCTTTCGCTGGGTCAGGACATGGGCTGGAAGCGCAGGCTCGTCGCCAGTCTCCCCGCAATCCCGGATCCGGTCTGCGTGGATGTCGCTTGTGGCACCGGCGATGTGGTCTTCCTGCTGGCCCAACGGTATCGGGAGGGAAGCTTCACGGGTGTCGACCTGACTCGTGAAATGATCGAGCTGGCGAAGGGCCGGAATCGGGATGCCAGGGTCCGTTTCCATTGTGGTGAGATGAGCCGGCTCGGGATGCCGGACCAGTCGGTCGATGTCCTCACGGGAAGCTATGCGATCCGCAACGCCCCGGACCTCGGCGAGGCGCTTGCCGAGTTTCATCGGGTTCTGAGGCCCGGCGGCACGCTGGCACTGCTGGATTTTTCGAAGCCTCGATCGGCGATCCTCCAGAGGATCCAGTTCCTGCTGTTGGGATTCTGGGGCGGCTTGTGGGGCCTGGTGCTTCACGGCAATCCGGAAGTCCATGGCTACATTTCGAAAAGCCTGCGGAGCTTTCCGGATGCGGAAAGCCTCGAAAGGAAGTTCGTGGAGTGCGGGTTCGAGTTGGTGGAAGCCAGGAGGCACTTCGGCGGGATGATGATGCAGTACCTGCTCAGGGCGTGAACTCCGCCCCGGGACCTGTTGGAGGGCGCGGCGGCGCTGACGGATGCTCAGCCGCAGGCAAAGGACGTAGGTTGCGCAAAACACCGGGTGCGGGGACCAGGGTAATTATCGCGTGACGGCAAGTCGCCAGAAGAGCGTGGCGGTGTCTTCGGTCGCGGGGGTGATCACGTAGCGGCGGGTCTCGGTGGTGCCGTTGTCGGTCGGGGTGCCGACTTCCGTGGCGGTCGCATCGCCGGAGAAGCTGAGGTCGGTACTGGCTTCCAGCGCGACACTCAGGCCCTGCAGGTCGGTTGGAATCTCGACTTCGACCAGGCGGTAGTTCTTGGCGGGGTCGAGGGCGAGGCCGTAGGTGCTGTTGAGCGAGGCACCCGTCGAGGTGCTGCCGGTCGACAGGGGTGCCGGGGCGGTTGCGGCGTTTCCGGGATCGGTTCCGAAGAGGAACTCGACCAGGTTGGCCCAGCCATCGCCATCCGGATCGTCGTCCTCGCCCTGCTGTCCGCCGGGCAGGCCCGCGACGAAATCCGTGAAGGGATCGGTGGGTGCGGAGCCGTCGCCCTTCAACAGGATCAGGTTGGTGGCGGGGATGCCGTTGTAGGTGGAGAAACCGCCACCCACCCAGATACCGCCGGAGGGTGCGATGGCCAGGGCCTCGACGTCGCCGTCGAAGCCGCTGCCCGGATCGAATATCGGATCCGCCGAACCGTCGGCCAGAACGCGGGCGATGCGGAGGTTCGAAGCACCGCCGAAGGTCGTAAAGGTGCCACCGAAGAGGAGAGACCCGTTACCGTCCTCGGCGAAGGCGTTGACATTACCCCCGGCGCTGAAGCTTTGCAGGAGGGTGCCACCGAGGCTGTATCGGCGCACGGCCGAACCAAAGTCCTGACTCACGAGCAGGTCGCCGTTGGGCAATTGCGTGCCAGCGCGCACGTAAAAGAAGCCGGAAACGATCGTGTTCTCCACCGCCGTGCCGCTGTTGCTGACGCGGAACAAGTGGTCGGCTGCGGTGTTGCCGGCCCAATCGAAGGTCCAGCCCCCGAGCACGAGGGTGCCGTCGCTTTGCGGGCGCACCATGGTGACCCAGGAATTGGCGCTCGAGGTGAAGCTTGGATCGTGCGCGCCCGAGCTGGTCAAGCGGACCGCATAGGCGGTGTCCGGCAGGTTGTTGTAGCTGCCGAATTCGCCGGCGACCATGATAGAGCCGCTGGCTTCCTCCCGGATATCGCGCACCTGACCGAATGCGTTGACCCCGTCGGGGGTGAAGCCGGTGTCGAGAGAGAAGTCGGCATTGAGGCGCGCGACCTGCCCACGCGAAGTGCCGTTGATGGCGGTGAAGGATCCGCCAAGGAGGAACTTGCCGTCGCTCTGCTGTGAGATCACGCGCACGGTGCCGCCGGTGGCGGAGAGGCCGGGCACGGGGACGACGCTGCCGTCCTCATTGACCACCGCAAGACCTGCGCCGGAGCTGTTTGTCCCATCGGAGATCGACGAGAAGTTGCCTCCGACCAGAGCGCTTCCACTGGTCAGCGGGAGGATGGCAAAGACGGTGCCGTTGGCCGTCGGGCCGGTCCAGTCCGGCGCGATCGCCGCCTCATTGGGCGAGATCGTGACGGTGATTGGATCGCTGTCGACAAAACCGAGCGAGTTGCTGACGCGGACCGTGTAGCTGCCCGAGTCGTCGAGGCCGGCCGGGGAGATCGTCAGAGTCGCACTGGTCTGGCCGGGGAGGATGACACTGTCGAGAAACCACTGGTAGGTGAGCGTGCTTGCGCCTGAGGCAGTGACTTCGAGGGTGAGTGGATTGCCCTCCAACTGACTGACATCGCCGGACAGGCTGAGGATCTCCGGTGCGCCGAGCACCGTCACTTGGGCGGCATCGCTGGTCTCGGTGCCGGATGTGTTGGTCAGGACGACGGTATAGCTGCCGCTGTCGGCGTCGTCCACGGAGCTGAGCGTCAGGCTGGCGGTCTGGCTGCCGGAGACACCGGGGCCGTCGACCATTTCAATGCCATTCCTGAACCACTGGTAGCTGATCGTGCTGGTCCCGAACGCGGCCACGGAGAGGGTGACCTCCTCGCCGGGATCGACCACGGTGAGGGCGGCGGGCTGGCTGGTGATGGCGAGGTTGACCGGGTCGCCATTGAGCAGGGCAAGGTAGCTCACCGGCGTGCCGTTGTAGCTGGTGAAGTTGCCGCCGGCCCAGATCTTGCCGTCGAGTCGGACCGCAAGGTCCTGGACGCTGCTGTTGAAGCCGGTGCCGGGGAGGAAGCTGGGATCGAGAGTGGCGTTGGGGAGGTAGCGAACCGGCCGCCCGGTCGGGGTGCCGCCGGCGACGACAAACTTGCCGTTGATTTGCCCGGCGACCTCGGAAGCAGAAAAGAGACTGGCGTTGCTGTCGGTGGTGCCGTCGGGATTGATCTTGAGCACCTGCCCGTTCCCGGCGAACAGGTAATCGCCGTCGGCGGCGATATCAATCGCATCGACCCGGGTGCGGCCGGTGCTGTAGCTGAAGGGCCGGCCGAGCAGGTCGGCTCCGAATTTGAAGACCTTCACAGTCGAACTGGAAGTGGTATCGACAGAGAACAGCACGCCGCCGTCGGGCAGGGCCTTGACCGCCTTGACGTCGCGGAAGGCCCCTTGGGCAAGGCGGCCTGCGTAGGTGCCATCGGCATTGGCCACGAACACGTCGTAGCCGGTCCCGGTCTGTCCGTTCCACGCGGTGAAGCGGCCGCCGAAGGCGATGCGCCCGTCGGCGAGGATGTCCACCGCGAAGGCGTTGCCATTGGTCCCGTTGGTGACGTTGGCAGCGAAGGCGGTGTCGAGCGAGCCGTCTGCATTGAGGCGGGCCATGCCGCGCAGGCTGATGCCGCCGACGGTGGAGAAGGAGCCGACGATGACCACCTTGCCATCCGGCTGCACGGCCACATCGAGCACGGAGCCGCTGCCGATCACGGGCGGGACGAAGCTGCTGTCGAGGGTGCCATCGGCGTTCACGCGGGCGACCAGGTCGATGGCCGTATTTCCGCCGACATCGGTGAAGTTGCCGACGATGACGGCCCCGCCATCCGGGGTCGAGTCGAGGGCCACGACGCTGCTGTTGAGGCCCGGACCGACATATCCCGGTGCCAGTGCGGCCGGGTCGGGAATGATGGTGAGGGAGGCGGCGGTCGAGTTGACGAAGCCGTAGTCATTGGTCAGGCGCACGCTGTAGGTGCCCTCGCTGGCTTCGACCACGCTGGCGATGTCGTAGGTCGCCGAGGTGGCACCCGGAATCTCGCTGCCGTCCTTGAACCACTGGTAAGTGAGTGCGGTTGGGCTCGTGGCCGCGACCGTGAAGCTGGCCGAAAGGCCGAGCACCGCCTGCACGGCGGCCGGCTGGCTGGTGATCTGGGGCAGGGAATCGTCATCGCGCAGGGTGACGCTCAGGGCGCCGGGAATGGCCTCCGCTCCGCTGGCCTCACTGAGGTTCAGGGTGAAGGTCTCATCGCCCTCGATGTCGGCATCATCCACCAGGCTGATAGAAAGGCTCTTCGGTGAGGAGTCGCCCGCAGCCCACGGGATGATCTGATCGACGGTGGCAAAGTCTGCCGGGCTGGTGGCGGAATCCGGACTGCTGGTCACACGCACCGAAGCGGCGTTGCCGGCATCGCCGTAGCGCACCAGTTCGACTGTGAGCGGGCCGGCATTTTCCAACACTATGGCGCTGAGCGTGGCAAAGCCGACCTCCGCACCCTCCACTAACAAGCGGACCATGCCGGGCGCAGCGGCTCCGTTCCAGGTGGTGAAATTGCCCCGCGCCAGAATGCTGCCGTCGTCGAGGACCTTGGCTTGGGTGACGTCTTCGTCCGGGCCGGAGCCGCCGGGGAAGTTATCATCGACGGAGCCATCCAGCGAGAAAAGCCCGAGGCCGGGGAGCGGCGTGGCTCCGAAGGCGGTGGGCCCGGTCACAAGGAAGCGCGAGCGGAAGGGCTCGATATTCGTGAGCGTGCCAGTGAAGCTGTGGCTGGCAAGCAGGCTGCCGTCCGAGATGTCGTGCACCGTGAGCAGGTTGCCGTGGATCGCGAGGAAACGGTCGTCATCGATTGTAAGAAGACCCGCGACGTTACTGGAGGTGGGGTAGAGCGGAAAGTTCGGATCGAAGGAACCATCCGGCAGGAGCCGACGGATGCCGCGATCCAGCGAGCCGAAACCGCCAGCCGTGTATCCGATCAGAACCGAGCCATCCGGGAGCTCGTGGACGGCATAAAGATAGCCACTGGTGCCAAAGCTGTAATCGAGGTTGAAACTGGTATCAGCGGAACCATCCTCGTTGAATCTAAAGAAGCGGGTGCCCTGATTGCTGCTTCTGATCAGCGCGTAAAGCCCTCCGTTTTCGCCGACTTTCACGCCACTGAAAAAGCTGAAGTTGGCCGTGAATTCACCGACCGGGAAAGTCCCGTCATTGAAAAACGGCACAAAGCCCGTATCGAGTGTGCCATCCGAATTGAAGCGGGCGATACGGCGGCGGCTTTCGCCGTTGATGACCGTGAAATCGCCAAGTGCGATGAACTTGCCGTCCGGCAGCGGCAGTAGCCCGAGCCCACCGCTGTTGGCATTGGTCGTGATCAGCGGCCAGGCGGTTCCCGGCGTGCCGTCGCTGGCGTGGGGAGTGACGGTGTAGCCCGTAGCGAAGTTGCCGGTGATGGTGAGGAAGCTGCCGTCGGCGGAGAAAACCGTGGAGGTGCTGAAGTTCAGGCTCGGCGCGGAGAATGCCGGATCCGGCAGCGCCTTGGGCGGGATCACAGTGAGAGCTGCGGCACTGCTGGTGACGCTCACTCCGCTGGCGGTGACTTCGACGCCGTAGTTGGCGGCGTCCGCAGCACTCGCAGCGACAATCGTGTAGCTGATGCCAGTCGCCCCAGGGATGATGTCGCCATTCTTCAGCCATTGGAAAGTCACCGGGCTGGCGCTGCTCACTCCGACGGTGAAGGTGGCGCTGGAGCCTTCCCTCACCTCAAGCGCGAGCGGCTGAGCGGTGATGGTCGGGCCAGCCTCGTCGTCGACCAGGGTGATCACCGCTGGATTGGCACCCGAGACGGGCGCTCCGGAGGCATTGCTGAGGCTGACGGAGAAGCTCTTGTCGCCGTCGGTCGAGCCGTTGTCGATGAGTGGGATGGCGAGGTATCTTGTGCCGGTCTCGCCAGCCGCCCAGCTCAGGGTGCCGTTGGTGGTGGTGAAGTCCACCCCGGCGAGGGCGCTGCCCGCGATCGTGGCGAGGTCGACGGTCGCCCCTCCGGCGGCGGGCCCGACGCGCGTCACCCCGAGATAGAGCGTGCCCGCACTTTCGACAACCGAGACTGCGGCATTCTCCAAGCGCAGGGCATCGCTGACCGGGTCGCCATCGAAGCGCACGAGTTTCACCGCAGGGGTGCCCTCGACATGGTCGAAAAATCCGCCCGCATAGATTGACCCGTCAGGCGCGGTGGTGGCGAGGTTGAAGGAGGGCGAGGTGGTCCAGTTCACCCAGCTGGCGGTGGGCGTGAAGCTTGGATCGACGGAGCCGTCCGCGAGGATGCGGCCGAGCGTTGCGCCGCTGCGGTAAATGAAGCGTCCCGCGGTATCGATTTCCAAAGGCTGGGCCTGGAAGGCACCCAATCCCATGGCGAGGTTGAAACTATTGTCGATGCTGCCATCGGCAAAGACGCGGTAAGCCACCGTGGGGTTGAAATCGACCAGTCCGGTCACCGTGATGCGCCCCTGGGTGTCCAGGTCGACACTGTTCCAGCGGGCTTCCGGCAGATCGGGGGCAAAGGAAAAGTCGCGGCTGCCATCCGGGAAGAGACGGGCGAATACCTGAACCGGCAAACCGGCGCCGGAGATCTCGCCGACCACATAGTAGTTCCCGGCGGCATCGCGCCCGACCTGGTAAATCACAATGCTGACCGAGCTGGAAAAGCCCGGTGAAATTCCGAAGTCCACCGGGTCGAGGACGAAGCCGGTATCGAGCGAGCCGTCGGCATTGAGGCGGGCGATACCTTGGCGTTGGGTGAAGAAGCCTTCGCCCTGGTTCTGGATACCACGGAAGCCGCCGCCGACGACAATCTTGTCGTCGGGGTCAATGATGAGGTGGTTGATGTAGTTCAGACCGTTGAAGCTTCCGATGGTGCCGGCGCTCTGGAAACTGCCGTCCGCGGTGCCGTCGGCATGGATCCGCACGATGCTGCGCGAGACGACGTTGGTGGTGCCGTCATTCATGCCCGTCATCACCCCGCCGGCGATGATCTTGCCGTCGGACTGGCGGCCCAGGGCCATCACCTCCGGCCAGCCGCTGCCGACAAAGACGATGCCCTCGCCTTCCCCGTCAGGATCGTCATCGGCGAAGTAGTCATCGGCCACGCTGCCGTCCGGGTTGAGGCGGAGGAGGGGGGCCTGCAGGTTGTCCGGGGCCTCCAGCGTGGTCGCCATTTCGTTGGAGCCGACGAGGATGGAGCCGTCCGGCAGCACGAGCAGCGAGGCGACACTCCCGAAGTCGTTCTCGGTGTTGCGGTAGAGCGCCGAGGCAAAGGTACTATCCACGGTGTCGGGCGCGGCGTGGAGGGAGTGGTTGAGAAAGGTGGCGGTGGCGGCGAGAACGAGGGTTCTTGGGAGCATGGGAGCGAATTTTGACCGGAGATTCCTAGCGGAGAAATCGGGGTTGTCTAGTTCGGGAATGGGTCGGAATCGACCCGGCGCCGGCCGAAGCAGGATCAGTGCCTGATCCGCGCAAAATCCGCAAGAGGTGGGGCGTTCCGAGAGTCGCCCGGTTCTTGCCTCACCCCCCCTTTGATGCCGACACTCCCGGGCGATGAAGGGAACGATCTGGTGCCTGCACGGGGCGGTGGGAATGTCGGAGGACTGGCGCGGATTCTCGGTGCCGGGCTGGGCGGTGAAGCGGGTCGACCTGTGGCGATTCCTGGATTGCTGCCCGATGGGGATGCCGGAGTTCGGGAAGGCGTTGAACGAGGAAGCGGCGGCGACGGACGGGCGGAAGGTCTTGCTGGGTTACTCGATGGGCGGGCGGTTGGCGCTGCACGCGCTGCTTGCAGATTGCGGCGGGCCGCCGCAATCATCGCCTGCCCCGGGCCGGGGCAGTCACCTCTGGGATGCGGCGGCGATCGTGTCGGCGCATCCGGGACTGCCGGATGAGGAAGAGAGGAAGGCGCGCCGCGCGCGCGACGCGGAGTGGGCGGCCCGGGCCCTCAAGGGCGATTGGCAGGATTTCCTGACGGAGTGGAACAGCCAGGCGGTGTTGGAGGGTTTCAGATCTCGGATTTCAGATCTCGGATTGAAGTTTGCCGACCGTGGGAGACTGGAGATGAGGCGGCAGGCCGTGGCGCGGAGTTTCATGGACTGGTCGCTGGGGACGCAGGAGGCGATGCGGGACCGGCTTGGGGAGATCGCTTGTCCGCTGCTGTGGGTGGCGGGTGAGAGGGATGAGAAGTTCCGGGCGATCGCCGAGGAAGTCGGAGAGTTCGGGCGATTCGAGGCGTCCATCGTGGCCGGTTCCGGGCACCGCGTGCCGTGGGAGAGCGCAGAGTTTCCGGCGAAGGTGGGGGAATTCCTTGAGCGTGCCGTTTCCTGATACAGACTGCGCCCGCCATGTGGACCGCCGTTCGCGAATTCGAGGACATCCGTTACGAAACGACGGATGAGGGACAGATCGCCAAGATCACGATCAACCGTCCGGAGGTGCGCAATGCGTTCCGCCCTCAGACGGTGAAGGAAATGCTCATCGCCCTCGAACTGGCGCACGAGGATCCCGAGGTCGGGGTGGTGATCCTGACGGGCGAGGGCGAGAAGGCCTTCTGCTCGGGCGGCGACCAGAAGGTGCGCGGACATGCCGGCTACGTGGGAGACGATGGCGTGCCTCGCCTGAACATCCTCGACGTGCAGAAGAAGATCCGCCAGATGCCGAAGCCGGTGGTCGCCATGGTCGCCGGCTACGCGATCGGGGGCGGCCACGTGCTCCACGTCGTTTGTGACCTGTCGATCGCCGCCGACAATGCCCGCTTCGGCCAGACCGGTCCCAAGGTCGGTTCCTTTGACGGAGGTCTCGGCTCCAGCTATCTGGCGCGGATCGTGGGCCAGAAAAAGGCTCGCGAAATCTGGTATCTGTGCCGTCAGTACGACGCCCAGCAGGCGCTTGAGATGGGGCTGGTCAACACCGTCGTTCCCTTGGAGAGGCTCGAGGAGGAAACCCTGCACTGGTGCCGCGAGATGCTCGCCCATTCGCCGATGGCGCTGCGCTGCCTGAAGGCCTGCATGAACGCCGACTGCGACGGTCAGATGGGACTGCTCGACCTCGCCGGCAATGCGACCTTGCTCTACTACATGAGCGAGGAGGCGAAGGAGGGCAAGAACGCCTTCATTGAGAAGCGGAAGCCCGACTTCTCGAAGTTTCCCCGAGTGCCTTGAGGCCGGGTTGGCATGGGATCTCCGGGGCGCTTCGCGAGGTGCCCATTCGGGTTTCACCTTGATCTGACGCCTCGACTATTGCTATAGTCGGAATGGGTGTGATCTGTTAGATGCATTCTCACCCGGAAACCAGAACCAACCCAGAACCATGAGAACCATCCACTTGATTACGGTGCTTATTCTTTTCGGCGGGGCTCCTCCGGCGATTTCGCAAACCAGAGGATTGGAGTCGGGGCCGAGCGCCCGGGCCGCCACGAGGGCGTCTTCCCTGACCACCACGCGCGTCAATACGCGGGAAGTTGGCGATCGCTTCTTCCGCGAGCGGGCCGGGATCCCGAATCACGAAACGACCACCTCGACGCCGGCCCCTCCGCCCAGCGCCAAGGGTGGCATGGCCAAGGGCGGTATGCCGAAGAGCCCGATCATCACGACGCAGCCGGCCCTGTGGGAGGTTTGGGGTTCGCTCTACTATTACACCGAGGACATCGACGGGCAGAACATCGTGCCTCCTCCGGGAACCAACTTCCGGGCGATCTTGATCGGTGAAACCGAGTTCGATCTGTTCGGCGGCACGATCGGGGTCGAGCGGCGCTTCGGTCCCAACTGGGCGCTCGGCCTGGCGCTCGGAGCCTCTTCAGGCGAGGTCGACAGCACGGTGGGCGGCATCCTCCTGAACTCGGCCGATGTCGACGCCTACGCCGTCATGCCCTATGTCTCGTATCAGCGGGAAAACGCCCTCTGGGGCGGATACTATTGGGCGGATCTGATGTATGCCTACAATGACATCTCCTACGATCTTCAAAGGAACAACTTCGGTCTTCTGGCATCCGCATCGCCGGACGGGCACACGCACTCGCTGGACTTCAACACCGGCCTCACCTTCAAGGGCGGTAGCGTTCACCACGGACCGTATGCGGGACTGCGCTGGGTCGACGGCAGCGTCGATGCCTACACCGAGTTCGGCCCTGGCGGTGGAGCGATCTTCCCGTCGCAGGACCTGGAGTCGCTGGTCTCGACCCTCGGCTACAGCATTTCGGTGCCGATCGTGGTGAGCGGTGGTGTCCTGGTTCCCCAGGCCAAGGTCGCTTGGGAGCACGAGTTCGAGGACAATGCCGGTGCCGTATTCGGGCTGCCGCTCGGTACGGTTGACGAGGACTTCGCCGTGGTCGGCGTTGGCCTCGGCTTCTACGGGCGAAACGGCTGGAACGGGGTGATCGAGTACGAAGCCCGGATCGGCAGCGACGTCGAGGGTCACTACATCGGCGCCAAGGTCGGCAAGGAATTCTGATCGCGCGGCCTGTCCATTGAATCCTGCGGCCGCTCCGGCATTCGTCCGGAGCGGTCGTTTTTTCTTTGTTGGCGGCGACGCCCGCGCATTGCTTGGGGCGTGCTTCGCGCCTTCCTGTTGGCCACCCGCCCGAAAACGCTGCCCGCCGCCGTGGTGCCGGTGTGGGCCGGCACGGTGCTGGCGTGGCGGCTGGAGGGTCGGTGGAGCCTGACGCTGGCGCTGCTGACCCTTGTCGGCGCGCTGGCCATCCAGATCGCGACGAATTTCTTCAACGACGCGATCGATCACCGCAAGGGAGCCGACACCGGGAATCGCACCGGTCCGACGCGGGTGACGGCGAGCGGCCTGATGAGTCCCCGGGCGGTGATGGCGTGGGGGAGCGGCTTTCTCGGATTGGCGGCGGTTTGCGGGCTGCTGCTTTTCCGCGAAGCCGGCTGGCCGATCGTGATGATCGGTCTGCCCTCGCTCTTTCTCGCCTACGGCTACACCGGGGGTCCCTTTCCGCTCGCCTACCGTGGGATGGGGGAGTTGTTCGTGATCGTGTTCTTCGGTTTCGTGGCGGTCGCCGGCACGGTGTTCGTCCAACTCGGCGAGTGGCGGGTCGAGGCCCTGCTGCTCGGTGCGCAGATCGGCCTGCTGTCGGCTGTGCTGATCTCGATCAACAACCTGCGCGACCGCGTGGAAGACGCCGGGACCGGCAAGCACACCCTGGCGGTGCGCTGGGGGCCGAAGGCGGCGCGCCTGACGATCTGGGGCGAAATCAAGCTCGCCGGCCTGCTGGGAATCGGGTGGGTGTTCCTCGGGCAGCCGTGGCTTTTCCTGGCGACCCTGCCGCTGTGGACGCTGGGTCTGCGGATTTCCTGGGGGGGCCTGGCCCTCGATGAAGGCCCGGCCATGAACCGCCTACTGGCGATGGCGGGCGTGCAGTTGGTGGCTTTCGCGGGCATGTTTCACCTGGTGGCGGTGGTCTGGTGATGGAGCGCCGATGATGAAATCGGCATCTTCAGGACCGGGAAAGATGCCGATTCCATAATCGGCGCTCCATGTGGGTTTGGCGGTTGATCGGTGGCCTTGCGCGGGTGAGCTTCGGGCGTGGCCGAGGAGCTGTGGTACTGGAAATACAAGCTGACGGCGCGTCAGCCGGTGAACGCGACGACCACGCGGCGGACCTACGAAGGCGTGCTGCTGCGGATCGACGACGGCTTCGCCTGCCTGCACCCGTGGCCGGAACTCGGGGATCCAACCTTGCAGCGCTGCCTCGATGACCTGCGGGGGGCGCGACGCTGGCCCATCGTGCGGCGGGCGATCCGTTGTGCGCAGGAAGACGCGAACGCCCGCTTCATCGGCGACGAGCTTCTCGACGAGATCGACGTGCCGGACAGTCACGCCACCCTTCCCTGGCACGACGAGCGGATCGTCGAGAGTGCGGTGGCAAAAGGCTTCGCCCAGCTGAAGATGAAGGTCGGACGGGATCTTCCCACGGAGGCCGCCTTCCTCATCGAGATGGGCGACAAGTTTCCCCAGACCCGCTGGCGGCTTGACTTCAACGAGGTGACGACGGCGGAGCAGGCCCGCGATTTCCTTCTCGGGCTTCCCGAGGCGCTGCGGGCGCGGCTGGATTTCGTCGAGGACCCCTGTCCGTATGCCGAGGACGTGTGGAAGGCCTTGAGCCGTGAGACGCGCACCATCCTCGCGGTCGATCGCGAGGCGGCGCCGCTGTCGACGGCGGCCGGAGTGGTCGTCGTGAAGCCGGCGGTCGATGAACCCTGGCTGTTGGCCGAGGCGGCGGCGGGACAGGGCCAGCAGGTGGTGGTGACCAGTTACATGGAGCATCCCGTGGGGCAGTGTTTCGCGGCTTGGGAGGCCGCGAAGCTGAACGTCCAGTTTCCGGGCCTGGTCGGCATCTGCGGGCTGCAGACCCACCACATCTTCACGCCCTGCGACTTTGCCGAGCGTCTTGGTCGGTGGTCGCCGCACTTCAAGTCGCCGGGTGGGACGGGCCTCGGCTTCGATGATCTTCTGGAGCGTTTGCCATGGAAACGACTCGACTGATCGATCCGGCATTCTGGGCCTCCGGGGATCCCGCTTTTCCCGGTGCCGGGGCACCGACGTGGGTCGCGGAATCGCCCGGGCTCGTCTGGTTCCGGACCTCGGGTTCGACCGGAACCCCCCGCTGGATCGGCCACGACCGCGAAGGACTCCTGCTTTCGGCGGCGGTGGTGAACCGCCACCTGGGGGTCACGGATTCGGATGTCTGGGGTCTTGCGCTGCCGCTCCGGCATGTCGGCGGATTCGGGGTGGTGGCCCGGGCTTTCGAGAGCGGGGCGCGCCTGGTGGCATTTCCGCAGGGCTGGGAGCCGCGGTCCTTCGTGGAGTGGCTCGAGGACGCCGGGGTGAACCACCTGTCCCTGGTCCCGACCCAGATCCACGACCTTGTCGGGGCCGGCCTGCGTGCGCCGGACACGCTGCGCACGCTTGTCGTCGGCGGGGGGGCGCTGGCGGAGGTGGACGGGATGCGGGCCCGGCAGCTGGGCTGGCCGGTGTTGCCGAGTTACGGGCTGACCGAGGCTGCGTCGCAGGTCGCCACCGCTCCCATCGAAGTACTAGAAAAGCCGTATTCATCCGGGCCCCTGCCCGTGCTTCCGCACTGGCAGGTGGCCTGCGACGGGGAGGGGCGGATTTCCATCCGCGGCCGGTCCCTGTTTGTGGCGGAGGCGCTGGAGTCCGCCGGAGGCGTTCAGTTCATCGACTGCGGTGACGGGTGGTATCCGACCGGTGACCGGGGACGGCTGGGCGAGGCGGGTCTCGAATTGGCCGGGCGCGTCGACTTCTTGGTCAAGGTGCTCGGAGAATTGGTCGACCCGGTGGCGGTCGAGCGGAAGATCGGGCTCCGGAATGCGGCGGTGGTGGCGGTGCCCGACGCGCGTCGCCAGCACCTCCTGGTGCTCGTGGTGGAAGGGGAGGCGCCGGAAGCCGCCGGGGCGGTCTCCGACCACAATGCGAGTGCAAAAGGTCCGGAGCGAGTGGACGGCCCGGTCTCGATCCCGAAGTTTCCACGCAGCGAACTCGGAAAGGTCCGGCGGGCCGAGTTGTCGAGCGAAGTTGCGCGACAGCTTCGTTGAATCGGCCATTTGGGGATTGCCTCAAGGGCCCCGTTCGTATTACTTCGGATAACTTGATAATTTCAGGTTCAGAGTTTCCGCCCTGTTGCGGACTGACGGAGGCCCGGAGTGGCCTGGGGATCCGCCCCGAAATGTCCGTCCCTTTCCGTTTCTTCCCACCCCACCCTTACTGATGATCGAGCGCGTCGACGACTCTCAAGCCAAGCTGTTCGAAGAAAAGACACCCACGACTGCTGAAAAGACGTCCAAGGCGGGTTCCCGGAAACGGGCCACGGCCCTGGAGTTCGGATTGCGGGCGCCGTCGCAGGTCGTGAAGAACTTCGTGCTCGACACCAATGTGTTGATTCACGACCCGAGCTGCCTCAACCGCTTCCAGGAGCACCACATCTGCATTCCCGTCGACGTGCTCGCCGAACTGGACCGTTTCAAGAGCGAGCAGTCGGAGCGGGGGGCGAATGCGCGACGGGTTCACCGGCGGCTGACCGAGCTTTTCTCCAGTTCCTCGGCGATCACGGCGGGGGTGCCCACGGAGGGTGGGGGGACGCTGCGGATGGTCATCTACGATCCGGCGAGTTGCCCGAAGAATTCCCAGGCGCTCGACCGCTTCCACCGGATCTTTCCCGACCGCGAAAGGGTCGACCACCGGATCATGGCGGCGGCGTTGTTGATCATGCAGAACAACCAGGCCCCGGTGACCTTGGTGACGAAGGACATCAATCTCCAGCTCAAGGCGCGGGCGGTCGGCATCGACTGCGAGGACTACCTCAACGACAAGGTCGACCCACGGGAGGTGACGAGCTACGATATCCGCCGTATTCCCGTCGACGCGAGTGAGATGCAGCGCTTCGCCAGCTCGGGTGAACTGGTTGTGCCCCACGAGCGTCGTCCCGAGGTGGTGCTCAACCAGTATGTGTTGCTGGAGGCCTCCGAGAAGCAGACGATGCCCGCGCGCCTCGCGAGCGAGGGCCGGTTGGTGCGCCTGCAGATTCCCGAGTCCCTGAAGATCCCCGGAGGGATCGCGCTCAAGCCGCTCAACCTCGGCCAGCGCTGCCTGATCGACGCCTTGCTCAATCCGGAGATCAGTCTGGTGACCTGCTTCGGTCATGCGGGCACCGGCAAGACCCTGGTGGCCGTCGCCGCGGGGCTTCACGAGATGTTCGCCCGCAAGTACAACGGCCTGACCGTCAGCCGCCCGGTGGTGGCGATGGGCGAGCAGCTTGGCTTTCTGCCAGGCACCCTCGAGGAAAAGATGCGTCCGTGGCTCCAGCCGATCCACGACGCCCTCGACCTCCTGATGCGACCGCTGAAATCGACCGGGCCGCGGCGCAAGCAGAAGCCGACCCCGGAACCGAGCACGGCCAAGCCGTATGAGGCGCTCCTCGAGCAGGGGATCATCGAGATCGAGGCCCTGGCCTACATCCGGGGGCGTTCGATCCCGAACCGCTTCTTCGTCCTCGACGAGGCCCAGCAGTTGACGCCGCAGGAGGCGAAAACGGTGGTCACCCGCATGTCGCGCGACTCGAAGCTGGTGCTGGTCGGCGATCCGGCGCAGATCGACAACCCCTACGTCGACAGCCGCAGCAACGGCCTCGTCTACACCCGCAACCGGCTCAAGGGTCAGCCCTTTGTCGCTCATGTGCCGCTGAACCGCGGCGAGCGCTCCGAGCTGGCCGAGGCCGGGGCGACGCTGATGTGAGAAGTAGAAAGAAATCGACGGCGATGGCGCCGTTGGTTAGGAGACTTTCATCATGAAACTCATTCCAGCCGCCATTCCCGCCGTTCTGCTCGCCGCCTGCGCTTCGACCGCTCCGCTCACGCCCGAGCAGGCATTCAAGCGTGCGGACGCTGACGGGGATGGGCTGCTTGCCCGGAACGAGGCGACCGACATCATGATCGCCACCAGGTTCAAGGCCCTGGATTCCAACGGCGACGGAAAGGTCAGTGAAGCCGAATTCATCGCCGGTGGCGGCACCGCGGAGAAGTTCAAGGCCCTCGATCCGGCCGGGGCTGGAGAAGTCTCGCTTGCCGAGGCGCAGTCGAACCCAGCCGCCGTCGAGCACATGGCCGTGCCCTTCGACGAGGCCGATGTGAACAAGAACGGCTCGATCACGCTCGACGAATTCCTGGCTTACCAGGCAAGTGTCGACGCGGCCGTGCGCTGAGTCGCCGAGCGGCCGGATCACGTCCCGAAAATCCGGTCCCCGGCGTCGCCGAGACCGGGGAGGATGTAGCCCTTGCCGTTGAGGCAGCGGTCGAGGGCCGCGGTGAAGATCGGCACATCCGGGTGCGCCTGTTCCAGGGTGGCCACACCCTCCGGGGCGGCGACGAGGCAGGCGAAGATCAGGTTCCGGGCACCGGCCTCGCGGAGCCGGGTGATGGCCTCGGCCGCCGAGCCGCCGGTGGCCAGCATCGGGTCGAGGACGAGCACGTCGGCCTCGGGCAGTTCCGGCGGGGTCTTGAAATAGTAGGGTTCGGGGCGCAGCGTTTCCTCGTTGCGGGCGAGGCCGATGTGGGCGGTCGAGGCCTCCGGCAGGAGATCGAGAAAGCCGTCGAAGAAGCCGATGCCGGCCCGCAGGATGGGAGCGAGCACGATGGGCCGCACGAGCCTCGCGCCGCTGGTGACCTCGAGGGGGGTCTCACAAGGGACCGGTTCGGTTTCGAGGTTCTCCGTTACGGCGGGGACCATCAGCGAGGCGATCCGGCGGACGTGCGTCCTGAAGGCGTGGGGCGGGCAGGATCGATCCCGCAGGCAGGTGAGCTCCGACTGGATCAGCGGATGATCGACGACCTTCAGCATGACCCAAGGCTGCGCCTTGCAGTGCCAAGTGAGAAGTTCCAAGTGCCAAGGGGTGACTTGGGCATTGCGCGGCGCGCGGAAGCGGCTACCCAAGCGCCGTGAATCTGCATTTGGATTTTGAGAACGCGGGCATCGTGGGACTGGTGCTGGCCAAGGTCGGCAACCCGTCGCGGGAGGAACCGCTGCAGACATCGAAGCAGCTGTTCGCCGTTTCGGACGAGGACCAGCAGCTGCTCACGCCGATCTTCCTCAAGCCGTTCCGCAACCTGATCGGCCATCGCTTCGACCACCACGCCTCGCTCGAGCAGCACGAGATGAACGGCTGCGCGGCGGCGGTGTTCAAGGACGACAAGGCGTTGCTGGACAAGGGCCGCGAGATCGCCCAGCGGCTGTATTCGAAGTCCAACCACCCGAACATCAAGTCGGGGGACCTCTGCGTGAGCCTGATCGAGGGGATCGCCTGCGAAGGGGAAAGGAAGCGGGCGATCTGCATCCTGAAGTCCGAGAGCGTCACCCCGTTTCTGAGTATCTCGACCCGGGGCGACGACCTCGAGCTGCACACCGAGCAAGGGATCAACCCCGAGCGGATCGACAAGGGCTGCCTGATTCTCGAGCACTTCGGGGCGAAGGGTTTCTATGTGCTGACCTTCGACCGGGCCGGCGCCGAATCGCGCTTCTGGGTCCGGGATTTTCTCGGGGTCGTGCCGATTTCCGATCCGTCGCTGGTGAGCCGCCGGGTGGCGGAAATGGCGGTCAACGCGGTGGCCGGGGGCGATCCCGGCGACGGGGACGACGCACCGGCCCCGTGGGAGCGGAAGAAGGCGGCGCAGGACGCGCTGGGCTATTTCAAGGGCAACAAGAACTTCAGCCTCGCCGCGTTCGAGGAGCAGGCGCTGCGCACGCCGGAGGCACGGGCCCGCTTCGCCGAAGAGCGGCGCCTGGCCGAGGAGGACGAGGGCCTGAAGATCGAGGACGGCTTTGCGATCGCCAAGCGCGAGGCGGCCAAGGCGCGCAAGTTGATGGCGACCGTGATGCGCCTGGACACCGGCGTGGAGCTGAAGATCAAGCCGAAGGCCCTGGATGCCGCCGAGCCGGTCATCGAGAAAGGCTACGACGAGGATCGGGGTATGAAGTTCGTGAAGGTCTACTACCGCAGCGAGTTCTAGTCCCCACCACCCACCCCCTGTTTCCGTGTTCCGTATTCATCGCCACCGCGTGGGGGCCCTCCCCGGCCTCATCTTTTTCCTGAGTGTTCTGCCCGCACTCCCCGGACCGCCCAACGTCGTCCTGTTGATGGGCGACGATCACGGTTGGGAAGAGGTGGGCTACAACGGGCATCCGCTGCTCAAGACGCCGACCTTGGACAAGATGGCCGCCGAAGGGCTGAGGATGGATCGGTTCTATTCGGCGCATCCTTCCTGCTCGCCGACCCGGGGCAGCGTGCTGACCGGTCGCCACCCCAACCGCTACGGCACTTTTCACCCCGGCTGCTCACTGCGACCGGAGGAGATCTCGGTGGCTTCGCTGTTGAAGAAGGCTGGCTACGCGACGGCGCATTTCGGCAAATGGCATGTCGGACCGGTGAAGGCGTCGTCGCCGACCAACCCGGGCGCGATGGGCTTCGACGAGTGGCTGTCGCACGACAACTTTTTCGAACTCGATCCGGTGCTGTCGCGAAACGGGGGTGAGCCGAAGCGCTACGAGGGCGAGGGTTCGGAGGTGATCGTTGATGAGGCGATCCGTTTCATCGATCGATCCGTGAAAACCGAGGATCCATTCCTGGTGGTGATCTGGTTCGGATCCCCCCACGAGCCGTATCAGGCGCTGGAGGAGGATCTGGCCCTCTACGAGGAACTGCCGGATGATTTTCCGGAGCGCGAGGTGGCACTGACCTCGAATGAAACCGGCAAGCGGGTGAAGCGGCCGCTGAAGGAGGTGATCCGTGAGCGCTTCGCCGAGATCACCGCGATGGACCGTGCCATCGGCAAGCTGCGCGATCACCTCAAGAGCGAGGGCCTGCATGAGGACACCATCCTCTGGTACTGCGGTGACAACGGGATCCCGCCCAGCGGCCTGGTCGAGTCGCGCTTCCGGGCGCTGAAGGGCAGCATCTACGAGGGCGGCACCCGGGTTCCCGGGGTGATCGAGTGGCCGGCCCGCATCAAGCAACCGCAGGTGAGCAAGGTGAATGCCGTGACCAGCGACATGCTGCCAACCCTTTGCGAGCTGGCGGGCGTGCCGCTTCCGGAGCGTCCGCTCGATGGCATCAGTCTCGTCCCGATGCTCGACGGCACCATGAAGGAGCGAGGGAAGCCCATTTGTTTCTGGGACTTTCGCGGCGCCAAGCGGGACAACTCCGAACCCTACATCGACCCCGAACTGCAGAAGGGGACGACGCCGCTGGTCAAGCTCATGGGTGGCAAGCCGACCCGCGACTTCGCCAATTCCCGCTTCAGCGAGATCCGGGACGGCGATTTCGCCGGGGCCCGGGCGATCCTCGACGGGCGCTACAAGCTCTTCATCGGCGGCGGCCGGGAGGGCGAGGCGGAATTGTATGACCTCGTGAAGGATCCCGGCGAGCGGTCCGATCTCGCCAAGGGGAAGCCCGAGTTGGCGGGGAAGCTCCGGGCACAGCTGACGGAATGGCAGGAGTCGGTTCTCGGCAGCCTGCTGGGAGAGGACTATCCCTGAGTGGCGATCTTATGCGATCCCTGAGAGTCGACCTGACGATTGCAGGTGACGAAAGATTTAACCGCCAAGACGCCAAGGTCGCAAAGGTAGAGAATCTTAAGATCCCATCGGTTGAGCTTGGCATTCTTGGTCCCGCGGGCGCGGGAGCGGTGAATCCAATATTGCCAGGCCCTCCGCCGTTGGCTCGCGCGATATCAGCTCTCCTGATTCCGGGTCAGCATCTTCCATAGCCATTCGTCTGCCTCTTCGTGCGAGTGGAACTTGAAGACTCCTTTCGGCAGCCCTCCGTTTCCAAATGCGCGTCTCCATGCCTCGGCATCAGCCTTGAGATGCGCTTGCGGATCAAGTGCATCGACCGGAGGCCGCCGGCGTCCGACGGTCTTGCCGGGCGTTTCCTCGAGGTTGATCGGCGTTTCCACGAGGGGAAGTGTAGCAGCTCCCTCCGGAGAAGCGAGGAGGGATGCCGTGGAGAGTAGCGGCTGAAAATTTGTGCGTGCGCGCGGAGCAGGGAGGGGCATGGTCGGGCCGACGCGATGAGCGAGGAGCCAACCGCCGAGCCGGTCGAAACCGCCGAGGTCCCGAATCCGGGACTTCGCAAGGACCTCATGGTTCTCATGAAGGTGCGGCTCAATGTGTTCGTGCTGCTGACCACCTTCTTCGGCTTCCTGCTGGCCTCGAAGGGCGGGGCGTTCGATCTGATGCTGCTGGTCCACACCCTGGTCGGCACGGCGCTCGCGGCCTTCGGGTCGGCGGCCTTCAACCAGTTGATGGAAGTCGATCTCGATGCGCGGATGCGCCGCACCGCCGATCGACCGCTGCCGTCGCGACGGATGGACCCCTTGTTCGCCTTCGGCGTCGGCTGGATCTTGTCGGCGGCGGGCATCATCCACCTTTCGGTCAAGGTCGGCCCGCTGCCGGCGATCCTCGCGGCGGTGACGGTCGCGATCTACGTCTTCATCTACACGCCGCTCAAGCGCTACAGCACGACCAACACGCTGGTCGGGGCGATTCCCGGGGCGATCCCGCCGGTGATGGGGTGGACGGCGGTGCCGGGCCACGGCCTCGACTGGGTGGCGCTTTTCCTGTTTGCGCTGCTGTTCCTGTGGCAGCTGCCGCATTTCGTCGCGATCTCCTGGCTGTGCCGGGAGGAATACGAGCAGGCCGGCTACCAGATGTGGAGCAATGGCGATGTCGAGGGGCGGCGCAGCGGGTTGCTGAGCGCGGTGTTCTCGCTGGTGCTGGCGGCGCTTCCCGTGTGGCCGTGGCTGGCGGGCTGGACGCCCGGAATCCCCGGGCATGTGGCGCTTGGCGGAGGGGTTTTGCTCGGCCTTCTGATGGCCGCGCTTTCCGGTCGCTTCATGCGCGACGGCGAGCGGGGGTCCTTCCGGAAATTGTTTCTCTTCACACTGCTCTACCTGCCGCTGGAGCTCGGATTGCTTGCCTTCGCATGGGGCTAGTCTAGGTTCCGCCGCCCGATGAGATACGCCGCCCAAGACCTCGAACCCGCCGTGCGCGACCCAAAGAAGTTGCGCCGCACGGCCTTGATTCTGGTCGGGATCATGGTGTTCGGATCGATCGGCGTGCTGATCGCCTACAACCGCAAGGCGGAGAAGCTTGCCGAGGACGACCGGCCCGCGTTCATCACCCGCCTGCGGACCGACAAGCACGACTTCAAGCTCTGGCGTCAGGACGAGAGCGAAGCGAGCCTGCTCGACCTCGCCGGTGATGTCTTCGTGATCGCGCCGGTGGTCTTCGAGCAGCCGGAAGGTTGGCGGGAGACGCGCCGGGTGCTCCTCGACCTCAAGGAACGCTATGGCGACCGCGACGATTTCCATCTGGTCACGATCACCCTCGATCCGGAGAACGAGCCTCCGGCCGAACTGGCCAGGCATGCCGACGAACTCGGAGCCGAGCTTCCCTTCTGGTGGCTGGCGGGAGCGCGCGAGGAAAGCGTGCACAAGTACTTCAAGAACGTCCTCCAGGCCGGCATCATGCCCGAGAAAAGTGACGGCAAGTGGAACTACGACACGTCCATCATCGTGGTCGACCGCGACCGTCACGTGCGGCAGCCGACGGTTCGGGCCCGCAAGCCGAACGGCCGTGAGCTGAACTACCGGAATCCGGTGCGCCTCGACTTCGAGGAAGCGGCCGAATGGGACGCCGAAGGCCGGTCGGAAGGTCTGGACAAAACCAATGTCGAGACGATGGAAGAGATGCTCATCGACACGATCGACGAACTGCTCGCCACTCCCGCCGAGGATCCGACATGAAATCCAAAGTTGTTGCCATCTATGCCTTTGTAGTCGTCGCCTCGGTGGCGATGGTCGCCTTTTTCATCAAGGTCGCCGGCACCGTTCCGGAAACGCCCGTTGCCATCGACGTCGGTCGCGAGGTGCCCGAGACCCTGTTTCCGATCGAGGCCGATCTGGAGATGACGCGCCAGGACGGTGAGCCGGTCAGGCTGAGCGATCTGAAAGGCAAGGTGACCGTGCTGGCACAGTTCTTCGCCGTCTGCCCGAAATGCGCGATCCGCAACGGCCGCGACCTGCTGGAACTCTACGAGACTTTCGGCGACGATCCCGATTTCCGGATGCTTTGCATCTCGGTGGATCCGGACACCGACGGCGTCGAGGAACTGGCGGCCTACGCCGAGACCCTCGGGGCGGATGCCTCGAACTGGTGGTTCACGAGAACGGATGACCAGGCCGAGATCCACCGCTTCCTCGAGGAGGAGCTGCGGTTCTTCAAGATCCGCGAGCGGACCGACGAGGTGGACATCGCCTCGAACGGCCGTTACGCGCACGACCTCGACCTGCTCTTGATCGACAAGGAGATGAACGTGGCCGGCAAGTACCCGCTGGCGAGTGCGGCCTCGGAGGAGGGACGCAAGGTGGACGCGACCCGCTACGAGCGCGAGAAGCACGAACTCTACGAGCGCATCCGCAAGGAACTCGGAAAATGAGCGAGCGCGAGAAATGGCTGGCGCGGCCGGCGAAGGAGGAACTCGCGGCGAAGCTGCGCGTGGTGGCGTGGATCGTTTCGGCGGCCGTCCTGCTGCTGGTCGGTGTGATGCAGCGGGTGCGGCTGGACCTTCCCAAGGGCTGGGATACTTCCATGCTGCCGCCATTTCACGCCACGGTGAATGCGCTCGGTGCCGTGGTGCTGATCGCGGCCTTCGTCTTCATCAAGCAGGGCAAGGTGGCGCTGCACCGGGCGGCGATGATGTTCGCGATGGTGCTCTCGGTGCTCTTCCTCTTCTCCTACGTCGCCTACCACCTGACCAACGACCCGACCCGCTATCCCGAGGACGGGCCGATGCGGGGTTTTTACCTGGTCTTGCTGCTGACCCACATCCTCACCGCGGCGGTCAGCTTTCCCTTCATCCTCTTCACCTTCGTCGCGGCGTGGACGAACCGCTTTGCGGCGCATCGCAAGCTGGCCCGCTGGGTCTTTCCGCTGTGGCTCTACGTCGCGGTGACCGGTCCGGTCTGCTACTGGATGCTGCGGCCGTATTATTGAGGGAGTGCCGCTCTCCAAGCGCCATGCCGGGGCGTGGCGACCTCCAGGTCGCGGTGGTGGGAGGTCTTCCAGGTTCGGATTTGAACCGGGAGGGTAGGGCCTGCCTTCCAACGCGGCAGGAATGCCGCCATGCCCCGGTATGGCGCTTGGAAAGCGCCACTCGTGCGCGTGCACCTACATGAAACCAACCAGTGAGAGTCTGAGTCCTCCCGAGACGAGC